>NZ_VFPT01000004.1 GCF_006716865.1 Roseinatronobacter monicus
CTGTAGAGCTAGCCGCCTCCGTTGCTGCGGCTGTACGCGCGGGAAGGCCCGAGCGTTTCATTAATGGGATGGTGATGGATCCGGTCGAAACCGTATTTGCCACAGCCGAGCCAGAGATAGTGCCCATTAGCCCGGACCCGATAATAGCAACAAAGCCCGGCCCGCCGATCATGCGCCTTGCGATGACCTGCGCAAAATCCACAATGAACTCACCCGCGCCAGAGCGCAGCAGGAACGCGCCGAACAGGATAAACATGAAAACAAAGCTGGCAGAGATGCGCGCAACCGAGCCGAACATCCCGTCATCGGTGTAGAAAATGCGAAACAGCATCGTATCGGTGCGCAATCCGCTGAAGGTCAGCATGCCGGGCACATAAGCGCCCCAATAGGTTATATAGGTAAAGCTGGCCAATATCAGGATCGGGATTACCCAGCCAGTCGTGCGCCGCGTGAATTCCACGGCCAGCGCCAGCGCAATCAGCGTGAAGACCCAGTCATGCCACACCATGCGCATACCACGGTCGTAAAATGCCTGTTCTCCCAGTAGCAGATAGGCCACGAGAGAGATCGAAAGCGCCGCGAGTGTCAGATCGATTGCAAGAACCAGCCGCCTCCCGGTTTGACCGCGCGCCTGCCATGCAGGATAGAGCAACGCGCACAACACCCCGAAGCCCGCAAAATGGATCACCGAGGTCATGAGTTCTGGCCAGGTCGCGAAAGTGTTGAACCAGATATGCAGCAGCGCCAGACCGACACCGATCCAAAAGGCAGCGCGTCCATAAACGCTGTCTGGGCTGCGCAATCCGGCCATGCCCGGTGCCACAACGTCAGTGGGGGCATCGGCGGGCCGCTGCGGCTGGTCGCTGGGCATGTTACTCTCCGAAATTCGCGGCAGATAATGGTTTTGTCCGATACCCCTTTCAGGGCAACCGTGTTGGCGATCCGGCCCGAACTAGCGTCGGGTCACAGGGGCCGAAACATTATGCATGAGCTGCTGTTTCGGCCCGCAGTCTCAATCTACTGGTTGCAGATTATCGGGGATTTCCAACCCGGCTTCCTCGAAATAACGCGCCGCGCCTGCATGTAATGGCAAGGGCAAGCCAGCCAGCGCGTTGTCTAGGGACATGTCGCAGGTGGCGATATGAACATTACACAAAAAACCAAGGTTCTCGTAAATCGCCTTGGTAAACAGATACACATCCTCTTCAGGGACATCGGCATTGACCGACAGGAAGTTGGGCTGGGCGATCGTGTCCACAGGTTCTGGCTGGTTGGGATAGGTTTCGGCCGGAATGGTGATCGGGAAATACATGTTCAATCCGCCATCAAATGCCGCTGCCTGATCTTCGGTGAAGGACAGAAGTGTTACGCCGTCACCCATCTGGGCCTTTGCTTGTGTTACGCTGCCCACGCCGAAGCCAGAATTAACGATCATTCCGTGGATATTTCCGTTGATCATAGATTCGACCGAAGGGGCAAATCCCTGATAGACAGTATCCATGTCCTCATCGACATTAATGCCAAAATTGCCAAGGTAGAACCTGGCGGAGTGTTCTGTGCCTGAATTGCGCGCACCAATAGAGAACCGGCCGTCGAAGTCGCGCAGATCGTCAACTGTTCCAGTTTCGGCCCGGTCAGATGTCACAAGTATATGCTTCACACTGGGCCAGAGCAGCGCGATCGAACGCAGGTTTTCTTGTGGTCCCTCGGATTCAAGAATGCCCGAACCTTCGCGCGCCCATTGACCGAAGATGGCCAGATAAATGCCGAACTGAGCCTGATCGTCGCGCATCAACCCAACATTCTCGCCCGAACCGGCAGAACTGATTGCAGAGATATCGATGCCATGCGCCGCCTGAAGTTGCATTTTCGCAAGCGTGGCCAGCGCGACCCCGACTGGATAAAAGGTGCCACCGGTTCCCGCTGTCGTCAGGATATAGCTTCTTTCCTCTGCAGCAGCTGGAGAGGCTGTCCCGAGAGCGGCGCTTAGCGCGAAAACCGAAACGACGCTGGCTGTCGTGCGTTGAAATCGCTTCATGGTCATTTTCAATCCCCTGTTGATGTGCGCGATCTTGAACTATGCGCATTTTCTGAATAACGATGCCGGTGTTCTTGTCCTTCCCTAAGATCAAGACATGTGAAGTTCACCCGCGGGTGTGGCAGCGCGTGACACAGGAACCTTTGCAGCGTCAAAGTTTGCTGCGAACCCGATGCTTGCAGACAAGTCGTCGCGGTCTTTGGAGTCAATATTCGCATTGATCTGGTATTATTAATTTGCGCGAACTGGACTTACGCCTACGTTGCTCAGGGGGCTTGCGCGCATGATGTAAAACCGGTTGCTTAAAAAATAAGCCTTGGAGAGCTTCAAATGGGTCCGAGTGGCGTGCCGCTTGTGTGCGTTAGGCTTATACTAGTGCCTCGCTTCGGGGTATTTGACAGCTTTGATTTTTTCTGAATCTCTGTGGAGCGTAGCAGCTTTCTGGGGGTGAGATGATGACAAGAGGGTGCAAGCCGAAGTATGTAGTTCGACTGACGACAGAGGAGCGTGAACACCTTGAAGGGATGATCAGAACGGGTCGGCAAGCCGCCTACAGACTGCTGAAGGCGCGGATTTTGCTGAAGGCGGATGTGTCCTCTGATGGCCCGGGATGGGAAGATGCGCGCATTGCCGAGGCATTAGAGACCAGTCTCTCGACTGTTTTCCGCACCCGGCGCCAACTTGTGGAGGAAGGGCTTGAGGCGACTTTAGCGCGCAAAGTTCCAGCGTCGCTTTCACAACCTCGGATCTTCGATGGGCAAGCCGAGGCCAAGCTGATCGCGCTTGCCTGTTCCGAACCACCCGAAGGATATACGCACTGGACACTCAGGTTGTTGGAAAAGCGGGTTGTCGAACTGGGCATTGTTGAGCAGGCCAGTGATACCACAATCCAACGCACGCTTAAAAAAACGCGCTCAAACCGCACCGGAACCGGTACTGGGTAATCCCACCCAAAGCCAACGCTGGTTTCGTGGCGGCCATGGAGAATGTGCTGGACGTCTACACCCGTCCACACGATCAAAACCGTCCGCTGGTTTGTCTGGACGAGACCAGCAAACAATTGACCCGTGAGACCCGCACACCCATTCCCATGCAGCCAGGGCGCGAGGCGCGCCATGACTACGAATATGAACGCGCAGGTGTCGCCAGCCTGTTCATGTTATTCGCTCCTCTGGAGGGCTGGCGCCACGTCGAGATACGCGATCGACGCACTGCCATCGATTATGCCCATATCCTGCGCGATCTGGCTGATCTCCACTTTCCCTATGCCGAAAAGATCGATCTCGTGCAGGATAATCTGAACACCCACAACCCTGCATCGCTGTACGAGGCTTTCCCGCCTGCCCAAGCGCGCCGCATCGCACAACGGTTCGAATGGCACTACACGCCAAAACATGGGTCTTGGCTCAACATCGCTGAATGTGAACTCAGCGTCCTCGCTCGCCAATGTCTGGCCCGGCGCATCCCGGACAAAACTATGCTGAAGGCCGAAGTCGATGCATGGACAACAAATCGCAACTCCCAACGCGCCAAAACCAACTGGCAGTTCACAACTCAAGACGCGCGCACAAAGCTTATCCGGCTTTATCCGCAAATCGAGTGAATCGCAGGACTAGGAGTCGTTGAGGAACCGAAATTTGACGGGTTGACGTCCAGGTGCGGAGCGTTTCATGTAGGCGCATGATACGTCCTTGTTTTTCTTTCCGCTGCAGAACGGCTTGAGGTTTGCGTGCGTAGTCAGCGCGAAGATCATGGTGTTTCGCGTCGGGCCAATGCGATCCTGTTGCTGGATGACGGGAAGTCCTGCCAGGCTATTGCAGAATTTCTGTATCCGGACGACGACACCATTCGCGACTGGTCGGTTAAGGGGAAAAGCACGTGCTTGACGTTTTATTGATCAAACGCAATACGCCGCAGACCCTTGCACCCAGCGGACAACAACTTGGCAATGCCGTCAGCCCGAATAATCGGCTGTTGCGCATGAATGGCCCCCCTACGGGTTATTACAATAGCTCCGACAGTTCTTTCGCCGCCTGTTTCAAACGTGGCAACAACGCATAGCCCTTTTCCAGCGAAATGCGCTGCGTCGGACCCTGAAACGCGATTGTGGCAGGCATGCGCCCATATTTGTCATGTACCGGCATGGCGAATGCTATGGCCCCATCAAGAAATTCCTCGTTATCGACAGCAAAACCTTGCGCGCGCACCTTGGCAATCTCGGCGCGCAAGGCATCGCGGTCGGTGATGGTATAGGCGGTCTTCGCCTCCAGCTCGACATTGCGCAGGAAGCTTTCCAGCCTCAATTCGCTTAGCGTCGAGAGGTACAGTTTGCCCGAAGCTGTGCAATAAAGCGGCACATGCGTGCCCACCGAAAACTGGACGCGTAAGGGCCACTCTGTCTCGACCCTGTCCAAATATACCATCGCTTCGCGGTCGGGTATCGCAACATTGCATGTTTCGCCTGTATCCTTGGCAAGGGCACGCAAGACTGCAAGCCGCGAGGTGCGCACGCGCATGGTCGACAGCGTAGCCACTGCAAATTGGCGCGTGCGCGGTCCGACAGAATAGGAACGACCATCGGGTTCGCGTTGCAGATAGCCTTCTTCCTCCAGGGTTTGGAATAGCCGGTGCAGAGTGGCCTTTGGCAATTCTGTTGCATTGCCCAGATCAGCAGGAGTCACCGGTCCGCCAATGCGCACAATCTCTTCCAGAATTGTCAGCATTCGCATGGTTGTCGGAATGCGACCTGTCTGCGCTGCGCCATCGTTGTCTGTATTGTGCATCATCTCTCATGCCCATCAATTCGCTGGCCCCGGCGTCAGGTCAGCGCCAATGAAAGCCATGGAACAAAGGCAACCAGCAACCAAACTGCGATCAGAGCGATCAGATAAGGCACAATATACTTCAGCAATCGCATATATGGCACCCCAGTTACGCCACTTGCGACATAAAGGTTCAGCCCATAGGGCGGCGTAATGAAGCCGATCGAGCCGCCAATCAGGAAAATAACAGCGAAATGCACCGGATCGACACCGACGCTGACGGCAATCGGAGCAAGTATCGGTGCCATGATAATGGTGTTTGGCAAGCTTTCCAACACCATACCCGCAATAAAGACAAATGCCATCGCCATCAGCAACACGGCATAATATCCGCCGATTCCCGTCATGAAGGTTTCAATGGCGTCTTTCGCACCCAGCAGCGACAGGATCTGCTGCATGACAACCGATATACCGATCAAGGGGGCAAGCATACCGGCAATGCGTGCAGAATTCAGCACGACCGAGGGCAGGTCGCGCAGGCGGAACCCTTCGACCAGAACCATCTCGATCCAGCCCGGCACACGGGTCAGGTCTTCGTTTTCCGATTGGCCGCGATTGATGAGCCGATAAAGCGGGCGCGAGATCAGTGCCACGATGACGCAGAATCCGACAGTTACACCTGCTGCTTCTGTCGGAGAAAACTTGCCAGTATAGATGCCCCATAAAACCAACCCGATGGCGAAAAAGCCAAGCCATGCCCCGAAGGCTGTTTTCAGCATGCGGTCGAACTGAAAGCGGATCAGATGCCCCCAGCCATTGACGCGGCACACGATCCAGCAAGTGATCTGCATCCCCACCACCATCAGCGCGCCAGGGATAATACCGGCCAGAAACAACTCGGAAATCGAAAGGTTCATCAGGAACCCATAGACAATGAAGATGATCGAGGGCGGGATGATAATACCGACAGTGCCGCCCGCCGCTGCGGTCGCCGCCGCGAAGCGTTCATCAAAGCCATTCTTGACCATGCGCGGATGCATCATGGCACCAATCGTTGCGGTTGTCGCGGAATTGGACCCCGAAATGGCGGCGAATAAACCACAAGCGCCGATACTTGCCATGCCAAGCCCGCCGCGCAGCCAGCCAAGACAGGCATAGGCGAAAGACGACAGCCGGTGCGCGATGCCAGAGCGGTTGATCAGATCTCCAGTCAGGATGAACAAAGGCATGGCCAGAAGCGCGAATGATGTCGTGAACACCGCCGAGAAGGCATAGCCGATATTGTCGAGCGTCAGATCGACAACAAAACTCATGGCGACGACCCACAGGCCGATCACAAGAAAGATCGGCACACCAAGCATGAAAAAGCCCGAGGCGATCAGCGAGAATATTAGTGTCAGCGTTCCGTCTGTCATCGCAGAAGTCCTATTCGCGGGCAAGTTCGTTGGTCAGGCCGAATTCGCGGCCTGCGCGGTAATTGCGGATATCCTGAAGCAGGTTTTCCAACACGCGTGCATAAAGCAGCAACCAGGCCGCCGGGACACAAATGTAGAACCACCACCGCATCACATTGTCGGTGCCCAACAGCATCTGGAAATTCGCAGCCGAATTGGCAGTAAGGCGCAGGGTTGCAACCATGACGATCACGGCCATGATGTACCACAAGCCTGCATCAAGACAGGACAGCGCCAGCCGGCCTTTCGGGGGCATCATTGCGCGGAATTCGCCAAAGGACAGATGTGTGCGCAGCTTGACGTTATAGGCACAGCCGATCCATGTCAGCAGCAGAAACAGATAGGGCGGCAGCGTCGTCGACCATGGTGCCTGAACATTGAAAACAAAGCGCCGGATTACTTCAACAAAGATAATTGCAGCGATGGTCAGATATATGAAGAACATCGCGGTCGGTTCCAGATAGCGATCCAGAAGCTTTGCCTTGCGCAAGGCCATCATGACCAGAAATGCCGCAGGCAGCAGCGCCATGGCAATGATCCAATAAAGTGCCGGATTTCGGATGGCGCGTGATATGGCCCAGGACTGGCCCGATAGGACCGCGTCCCAGATTGCCATGAACCCTGTCAAAAATTCCTGCATGCGTGGATGGCCTCTTGCTGGCGGAAGGGGTAGGGCCGCGGACAAGGCGTTGTTCATGGACGCCTTGCCCTTTGCTGGCCCAAAAAAGCAGGGACGCGAAAGCGCGCGCCCGGTAAATATGTCCGGGCGCCGCCTGCCGCGTCAGATCAACCGCGCCACCAGCGGCGTGGCTCGACATTCTCGGCCAGCATATCGGCCGGAATTTCGCGCGCGATGCGGTGAATCTCGCTATAGGTGTCAATGCCACCTGCCCAGTTATTGATCCGCTCGCGCCACTGTTCCCAAGGGCCGGGCACAAACTCGGGAGAGCACATTTCTTCTGCTTCGCGCCGGGCTTCGGCGGTCAGGAAGGCATTGCGCACGCCATGCTCGGCGAAAATCGTGCCGGGCATTTGCGGGTCCGAGAAGCCAACAGTATTTATGAGTGCCGCCTCATTAGCGTATTGCGCGGCAATCTGCGCGAGATACGAGGATTCCATTACCGCATCCTGCAAATGGCCGTCCAGCTTGTCGAAACTGTCGGCTGACATGGCCGTGTGTTCGGTCCCGCAGAAGAAGCGCAGATCCACACTTTGCGACACGACGGGTGACATATTGGCATAGGCCACTGCCGATGCCCAAGTTTCCGCACCGTCAATCAACCCCTGACGCAAGCCATCCAGCGTCTCTTCCCACGCAATCGGGGTGGGGTTGAGGTTCATCAACTCCATCGCGATGCGCCCAAGTTGCGTGCCCGTGACACGGTTGCGCGTGCCTGCCAGTTCGGTCACGCTGGTAACAGTTGGTTTGTCGCGCCAAGAACTGCCAAGCTGGATGCCACGCAATTCGCAATGCGTGAACAGGAATTTCAAGCCATGCATCCGCTCCAACGGCTCTCGCAAGATGCGATTGCTCTCAGGGCTGTAGAAGAAATGGTATTGTGCCGCACGGCTTGGGAACATGTAGGCATAATCCAGCACATTCAGATAGGGCGCGCCACCTGCTGAATTTTGGGTCGAGGCAGAGAACAGATCGACAATACCTTCTTGTGTCTTGGAGACGCAATCAAGCTGGCCGCAGATCTGGTTGTCGCCGATAAATTCAATCCGCAACTCGCCATCCGTACGCTCCTCAATGTCGCGGATGAATTCAAGTATACCATTCCGTTCGATCATCAGATTGCGGGCATTAAACCCCGCAGCCCCGTGGCGTAGAGTGAATTTTGCCTCCTTGGCATGGCGCTTGTCGTAAGTGGACCCTGCTGCAGCTGCCAGTTGAGGCAGCGTGACAGCTCCTGTCAGCCCCCCCAGTGCAAGCATGGTCGAACTCATCCCGAAGCGTTGCGTGATGCGTAAAAAATCCCGGCGTGAAATGCCGGACAGGTCACGTTTAGTCATGGTCTCCTCCCTGATCTGACTAACAGTCGAAAATTAGAAAACTCCATTTGTGAGACTTGAGGTTTCAAAAAAGCACCTCTATGTTTTCAAGTCAAGCGTTTTGACATGTGGGCCGAAACAAGGGGAGGGGGGCAGATGTTCGACCATGAGGCGGATGTCGTGATTGTAGGCGCTGGGTCTGCGGGCTGTGTTCTGGCCAACCGGTTAAGCGCTGATCCCAGTCTGCGCGTTCTGCTGATAGAGGCGGGCGGGCGTGACCTGAACCCTTGGATTCATGTGCCCGTCGGGTATTTCCGCACGATGGGCGACCCCTCGCTGGACTGGTGCTATATGACCGAACCTGACCCGGGCCTGAACGGACGTCGGCTGCCCTGGCCGCGTGGCAAGGTTCTTGGCGGTTCATCTTCGCTGAACGGTTTGTTGTATGTCCGGGGTCAACCGCAGGACTATGACCGTTGGCAGCAGATGGGCAATGCAGGTTGGGGGTGGGATCAGGTCTTGCCCTATTTCCGCCGTGCCGAGGATCAGGAACGCGGCGAAGACGACTTTCATGGTGTTGGCGGGCCACTCTCGGTAAGCAATGCGCGGCTGTCGCGCCCGATCTGCGATGCATGGGTGAAGGCCGCACAAAACGCAGGTTATCCATTCAATCCAGATTACAACGGCGCGACACAAGAAGGGGTTGGATATTTTCAACTGACCGCGCGCAACGGGCGTCGGTGCAGCTCTGCCGTGGCGTATCTGAACCCAGTCCGCAAGCGGCCCAACCTGCAGATCATTACCCGTGCAATGACAACGCGCATTTTGTTCGAGGGGCGGCGCGCCATTGGCATTGCATGGCGCGGCGCGGATGGGGGCGAATGGTCCGCGCGGGCGCGGGCACGGGTCGTGCTGTCTGCGGGGGCAATCGGTTCTCCGCAAATCCTGATGTTGTCTGGTATCGGGCCTGCCGAGCATTTGCGCCAGCAAGGTATTGCACCGCTGGTCGATGCGCCGGGGGTCGGGCGAAATTTGCAGGATCATCTGCAGGCGCGTCTGGTCTTTCGCACAAAACACCCAACCCTGAATGACGAAGTGCGCAACCCCATCGACAAGCTGCGCATTGGTCTGCGCTATATCCTGTCGCGCAAAGGACCGATGGCGATGGCGGCCTCGTTGGCCACCGGGTTCCTGCGTACCGGGTCAGATCTGGAAACCCCTGACATTCAGTTTCACATTCAGCCATGGTCGGCGGACAGCCCCAGCGAAGGCGTGCATCCGTTCTCTGCCTTCACGGCCTCTGTCTGTCAGTTGCGCCCGGAAAGTCGCGGACATGTGGAATTGCGCAGTCCCGATCCGGCCCGCGCACCGATCATTCACTCAAATTATCTGGCCACCGCCACGGATTGCCGCACCATCGTCGAGGGCGTGCGTATCGCGCGGCGCATTGCCGCCGAAGCCCCCTTGCGGGACGCGATTTCCGAAGAATACCGCCCCGGACCAGATGTGGACAGCGCCGATGACGCGGCACTTCTGGACTGGGTGCGCAGCAGTGCCACAACGATCTATCACCCGACGGGCACCTGCAAGATGGGCCCCGAGGGCGACAGTAAGGCCGTTGTTGATGCCCGCCTTCGGGTGCGCGGGGTAGAGGGGCTGAGTGTCGCCGACTGCGCAATCATGCCAGAGATCGTGTCAGGCAACACCAATGCCCCCGCCATCATGATCGGCGAGAAAGCCAGCGATATGGTGCTGGAAGATATCCGCGCAGGCGCGCTGGCATGAGGCAGGCTTGCGCGGCAGATGGTTCAGGCATTGGCCTGCGCGCCCACCTCGGTCAATGCGCCGTCAATCGCATCGGTGATCGCGTCAATGTCGTCAGCCGTCGCAATCAGCGCAGGGCTGAGGCACAGCGTGTTATTGAACCCCGGCAAGGAACGGTTGGTCACGCCAATCATGACCCCACGTTCCAGCGTTGCCGCCACAACCGCCCGCGCAACGGCTTCGGGCACAGGATCGCGGCTGGTGCGGTCTTGCACCAGTTCCACCCCCCAGAACAGCCCCTTGCCGCGCACATCGCCAATCATCGCGTGCTTGTCTTTCAGCGCCGCAAGATTGCCGCCCAGACGTTCGCCCATCACGCAGGTGTTCTCCAGCAAGCCTTCCTCCTCAATTATACGCATGTTCTCAATGGCGGCAGCGGGCCCGGCAGTGCAGCCCCCAAACGTCGAGATATCGCGGAAATAACCCAGCGGGTCGCTGGCATCGTCCTTGAACATGTCGAACACCGCTTCGGTTGTGACAGTGCAGGAAATCGCCGCATAACCAGAGGCGACGCCCTTTGCCATGGTCACAATGTCGGGCTGAATGTCGTAATGCTGGTAGCCAAACCATGTGCCGGTGCGCCCCAGACCGCAAACCACCTCGTCAATATGCAACAAGATTTTGTATTTGCGGCAAATCTCCTGCACGCGGGGCCAGTAGCCGGTCGGCGGAACGATCACGCCGCCGCCCGCCGTGATCGGCTCCAGCACGATGGCACCAATGGTGTCCGGCCCCTCGCGCAAGATGACTTCTTCAATCGCATCGGCGGCGCGGCGTCCGTAATCGGCATCATCCCATTGGGCGCGGTATTCCAGACAATGCGGCACCGAAACAAACCCCTCCGGGAAGGGGCCATATTGCGCCGCGCGCTCTGGCTGCCCGCCAGAGGCAAGCGTGGCGATGGTCGTGCCGTGATAATCCCTCTCGCGGTACAGGATTTTCCATTTCTTGCCGCCATGCTGCCGTTGCGCGATCTGGCGCACCATCTTGTAGGCTTTCTCATTCGCCTCGGACCCGGAATTGGAATAATAAACCCGGCTCATGCTCGGCATTTTGTCGATCAGCATCTGTGCAAAGACAGCACCGGGAACCGTGCCCATCGCGCCAGCAAAGAAATTCAGCTTTACCAGTTGGTCACGCACTGCATTGGCAATGCTCTCGCGCCCATAGCCAACATTCACGGTCCAGACCCCGCCAGAGACAGCGTCCAGAAATTCGCGGCCCGTTGCATCCCAGACGCGCAATCCACGGCCCTCGACAATAACGCGCGGATTGGTGGTCTCATACGCTTTGTGTTGGCTCAGATGGTGCCAGACATGGGCACGGTCCGCCGCAACGACGGCATCAAGGTCATTGAGAAAGGAAAGATCGTTCATCGCCATCTCCGCGGGGTTCGGGTTTTTTCTATGCTCTATATCTTCCCCGTAACGAGATTAGAGTATATCCAAAAACTATATTCGATAGCGCCAGTTTGGCATATCTCTGCTGGACCGGAAAGCAAAGCAGGTGGAACAATGATCGCGGTTGAATCTTTTCTTCTCGACCCGCTGCAGGAGGGCACCCTGCAACATCGGATCCGGCAAATGGTGGCCGAGGGCATCTTGTCTGGGCGGTTGCTGCCGGGCGAGCGGATGCCCTCCAGCCGCAAGCTAGCCGCGCATCTGTGCGTCAGCCGTATTACGGTGACGCTGGCCTATGCAGAGCTGGTCGCGGATGACTATCTTCAAGCCGAGGGGCGCTCTGGCTATTTCGTGTCCCGGACAGCGCCGCGCCCGGGCAAGGCACAGCAACGCACCAGCGGTGCGCCTTCGACGGTTGATTGGGCGAGGATGCTTGGCCACCGCCCACCGTCAGGTGATCTGAACCGTGGCAAGCCTAGAAACTGGCGCGAGTTCAGTTATCCCTTCATCTACGGGCAAGCGGACCCCAGCCTGTTCGACCATGCCAACTGGCGGTTATGCATGATGCAGTCTTTGGGTTTGAAAGACTTTGATCGCATGTCCGATGACCAGTTTGAGCAAGATGATCCGGGGCTGCTGGAGTATATCGCGCGCCATTCCTTGCCGCGCCGCGGGATACTGGCCCGCCCGGATGAAATACTGGTCACATTGGGGGCGCAGAATGCCTTGTGGCTGGCGGCGCAACTTCTGCTGAACCAGCGCCGCAGTGCGGTGATAGAGGAACCGGGCTATCCCGGCCTGCGCGATATCCTGACCCAGACGCGCTGCCGGTTGGTTCCGGTGCCTGTGGGGCCGCGCGGCTTGCTGGCAAAGGATCTGCCCGCGCAGCTGGATGTTCTGTTCTGCACACCCAGCCATCACTGCCCCACAGGGGCGACAATGCCGCTGGACGCGCGCCACGCCTTGCTAAAGGCCGCGAAGGACCGGGATTTCCTGATTGTCGAGGATGACTACGAGTTTGAAATCGCGCAGGGCCGCGCGCCCTTGCCTGCGCTGAAATCACTGGATCGGTCTGGCCGCGTCATTCATGTGGGAAGCTTCTCGAAATCGCTGTTTCCAGGGCTGCGGCTGGGTTTTATGGTCGGTCCCGCCCCCTTCATCACCGAGGCGCGGGCCCTGCGTGCGACTGTGCTGCGTCACCCGCCCGGGTTGTTGCAGCGCGCCGCCGCGCGCTTCCTGTCACTGGGTCATTATGATGTCATGCTGCGCCGCCTGTCGCGCAGCTTCGCGGCGCGGCGCGAGGTGATGCTTGCAGCCATCGGAGCGGAGGGGCTGACGGTCGCAAGTGATGTTGAAAATGGAGGCTCCAGCCTGTGGATGCGCACCCCCGATGGCGTAACTGCGACTACACTGACCAAAGCGTTGCAGCCGCAAGGTGTTCTGATTGAGAGCGGTTTGCCTTTTTTCGGCGCAGCGGATGCCCCAGATCGCTTTTACCGAATTGCCTATAGCTCGATCGCTTCCGAACGAATTCCTGAAGGAATTTCGCGCATCGCGCGGACAATCAAAACCCTGCAGCACTCAAGGTAAGGCTGGTCTTATGTCTTTCATACAACTGGCCCTAATCATCCTGCCGCGTTTCGTGTTCTGTCACCTCAAACCCGCTGCGCATCCCGCGCTCGGGTCAGCCACTGTCAAGCAAGGAGCCAAGCCATGCGCATGACAACCGAAGAAGCATTTATCAAGACACTCCAACTGCACGGCATCGAACATGCCTTTGGTATCATCGGGTCAGCCATGATGCCGATCTCGGACCTGTTCGATCAGGCAGGCATCACCTTTTGGGATTGCGCGCATGAAGGATCGGGCGGGATGATGGCCGATGGCTATACCCGCGCGACTGGCAAGATGAGCATGATGATCGCGCAGAACGGACCAGGCATTACCAATTTTGTCACGGCCGTCAAAACCGCCTACTGGAACCACACGCCGCTATTGCTGGTCACACCGCAGGCCGCGAACAAAACCATCGGGCAGGGCGGGTTTCAAGAGGTCGAGCAGATGAAGCTGTTTGAAGACATGGTCGCTTATCAGGAAGAAGTGCGCGACCCTACCCGCGTGGCCGAAGTGCTGAACCGTGTGATTTTGCAGGCCAAGCGCCATTCTGCGCCCGCGCAGATCAACATGCCGCGCGATTTCTGGACGCAAGTGATCGATGTCGACCTGCCCGAAATTCTGGCATTCGAGCGCCCGTCTGGGGGTGATGAGGCGATGGATAGGGCCGCAAAGCTGCTGTCCGAGGCGCGCTTTCCTGTCATTCTGAACGGCGCAGGCGTAGTGATCGGCAGCGCAATCGAAGCATCAAAAGCGTTGGCCGAACGCTTGGATGCACCAGTTTGTGTGGGCTATCAGCATAATGATGCCTTTCCCGGTGGACACCCGCTCTTTGCTGGGCCGCTGGGCTATAATGGCTCCAAGGCGGGGATGGAACTGATCGCGCAAGCCGATGTGGTGCTGTGCCTTGGCACAAGGTTGAACCCGTTCAGCACCTTGCCGGGATATGGCATGGAATATTGGCCCAAGGATGCAAAGATCATTCAGGTTGATATTAACCCCGATCGCATTGGTTTGACCAAGAAAGTGACTGTGGGCATTGTAGGCGATGCCAAGAAGACTGCCGAGGGGATAATGGCGCGGCTAAGCGCGACCGCAGGCGATACGGACCGAGAGGCGCGCCGCAACGTGATCGCGCAGCGCAAATCGGCCTGGGCGCAGCAGCTCTCCTCAATGGACCATGAAGAGGATGATCCCGGCACCACATGGAATGAGCGCGCGCGTGCAGCCAAGCCTGAATGGATGTCCCCCCGCATGGCATGGCGTGCGATTCAGTCCGCCTTGCCGAAAGAAGCGATCATTTCATCCGATATTGGAAATAACTGCGCGATTGGCAACGCCTATCCAAGCTTTGACGAGGGGCGCAAATATCTTGCGCCCGGGCTGTTCGGCCCCTGCGGCTATGGCCTACCCGCCATTGTGGGTGCCAAGATCGGGTGCCCGGATGTTCCGGTTGTGGGTTTTGCGGGAGACGGGGCGTTCGGAATTGCCGTGACCGAACTGACCGCCATTGGCCGCCCCGAATGGCCCGCCATCACCATGATTGTTTTCCGAAATTACCAATGGGGTGCGGAAAAGCGCAACTCGACCCTGTGGTATGACGACAATTTCGTAGGCACCGAACTGGATGAACAGGTCAGCTACGCCGGCATTGCACAGGCTTGCGGTCTGCAAGGCGTGCAAGCCCGCACGATGGAGGAACTGACAGACGCGCTGCATAAGGCGATTGAAGACCAGATGAAAAATGGCAAGACAACACTGATCGAGGCGATGATAAATCAGGAACTGGGCGATCCGTTCCGCCGTGATGCTATGAAGAAACCGGTGCAGGTGGCAGGTATAGACCGCGCCGATATGCGCCCGCAGGCTCTCTAGGCGCGGATGCCCCCCACCATCCTCGCGGTTGGGCTAGAGCTGTGGCAGATGGCCTATCTGGCCCTCTGCACGCTCGGGGCAGCTTGGGTGCGTGGGTATTCGGGGTTCGGGTTCTCGGCGCTTGTGGTCACTGCGGCAGCACTTGTGACAGACCCCGTTCCGTTGGTCGCCACTCTGGTCATGTGTGAAATCGTGCTGAGTTTTGGTCAGGCGCGCGGCGTAGTGGCGAAGGTCGATTGGCGCAGGATGGCTGGCATGTTGGTGGGGGCTGCCGTTGTCATGCCCTATAGCTTCACCCTGATCGCACGGCTGGGTGAGGATGTAGCGCGTATCGCAATCTCTGGCATGGTTCTGGCCATTTGTCTGGCGATGGCGCGCGGCTGGCAGTTCGGGCGTGAGACTGGAACACTGGGGAATGTGATTGCAGGCATGGCTTCTGGTGTGGCGAATGGGGCAGCAGCGGGGGGCTTGCCGATTGCTGTATATCTGACCGCGCAACCTATCGCAGCACCGGTCGTTCGCGCCACACTGATCGCTTATCTGACGCTTGTGTGCCTGATCGCATTGCCTTCTTTGTGGTGGACCGGCCTTCTGAGCGCTCAGAGCTTTGTATTCCTTGCGGCCATGGCACCGATGATGGCGCTTGGCCTCTGGATCGGAGGGCGACGCTTTACCTCCGCCAACCCGCAGGATTTCAAGAGATTCACGCTGCTGCTGCTGGCCCTTCTATCGGTTATGGGCTTGGTGCGCAGTTTATGGTGAACGAATATGCGCAATGACATTCTGATTCTTAATGCTGGGTCGTCCTCGATCAAGTTGACAGTATTTGATCACGCATTGAAAACGCGCCTGTCAGGCGTGGCTGATGCCATCGGCGGCGCGGCCCGTCTACGGATAGGAGAACAAATGCGCGCCCTGCCAATGGCGGATCACGCTGGCGCGTTGCGCGAGATCTTTGACGCTTTGGCAAGTCACGGTGTCGCACTGAACGGGCTGGCGGCTGTGGGCCACCGCGTTGTGCATGGAGGCGCGACCCTGACTTCGCCACAGCGCATAACACCAGACATACGCGCAGAAATTGCCGCCTGCATCCCGTTGGCCCCATTGCACAACCCGCATAATCTGGCAGCAATTGATGAAGTGGCACGGCTTGCACCGGAACTACCGCAATTTGCTAGTTTCGACACCGCGTTTCATGCAAGCAATCCGGCAGTAGCAACCCATTACGCCCTGCCACCCGACCTGGCACAGCGAGGGCTCCGGCGGTACGGGTTTCATGGGCTCAGCTATTCTGCCCTTGTCCGCAATTGGCCTGCTGTAACGACAACCCCCTTGCCAAAACGCGTGCTGGCCTGCCATTTGGGCAATGGCGCGTCGCTCTGCGCCATACGTGACGGTCAATCAGTGGCGACTACAATGGGGTATTCCCCACTTGCAGGTCTGACCATGGGCACCCGCTGTGGCGATATTGACGCGAATGCCGTGCTCAAGCTGGTTGAGGAACAGGGGCTGGAGGCGACGCGCGCCTTGCTCAACAATGGCAGTGGGCTTCTGGGCCTCTCCGGTCAAAGTTCTGATATGCGCGCTGTGGCGGAGAATGGCAGCCCGCGCAGTGTTTTCACCATAGAGCATTTTTGTTACTGGGTGGCGCGGCATGCAGGCAGTATGGCAGCTGCAATGGGCGGCTGTGACGCCATCGTATTCACAGGTGGAATCGGCGAGAATGCCGTAGCCGTGCGCGCTCAAATCATCGCCCATCTTGGATGGTTGGGGGCGGAAATAGACTCCGCACGCAATACCGTAAGCTCCGCGCGTCTGCATGGGGACAAGGCGCGCGTGGGTGTCTGGATCATCGCAGCCGATGAGGAACGCGAGATTGCGCACGATGTGGCTCGGCTTGGAACTGCCTTTCGGGATGCATCGATGTGCTAGCATTTTTGTCCCAGCAATTGTGAGGCTAAACAGCTAGAATTACTTTGACGAATTTTTTCTTAGCGTTCTGCGATGAGCCTTTCACAATGAGGGCATCGTCGTGGTGGAGGGCTGGCGAAGACGTGGAGGATGGCTTGCCTGACGGCTGGCATGGTCGGTTGCGAGGGTGGTCCGGGGACACTCCTTTTCCGTCCAGAGGTCTTAACTTATGGTCAGCATCACCTCTGACCGTGCGTTGATCGATTTGGGTGAATTCTGCGTCAGAGTGGCGATGCCTTATTCATCTGAGCAATTCATCTGTCATGTTTCAATTTACCGTCCGAGATTTACTCCAACGCTCCACCAGCCTTCGTCCATGCGCTGACGCCGCCGGACATGTTCACAACCGGCGATAGACCCATCTCCATGGCAACTTTCGCCGCGAGCGCCGACCGCCCACCGGATGCACAGTAAAAGACGTAGGTCTTTTCCTGATTGAACTCCGGTTTGTGTGCCGGGCTTTCCGGGTCGATATGGAATTCCATCATACCACGCGACGATGCAACAGCTCCGGCGATGATACCTGTATTTGCTTGTTCGGAGCCATCGCGCAGGTCAACAAAGATGTGATCAGGCGAGCCGATCAGGCTCAATGCCTCCTCGGCGCTGATTGCAGGCACGATCGCCATCGCCTCTTTTACGATGTCCTTGGAAGTCTTGGTAAGGGTCTGCGGCATATTCATATTCCCTTTTCGGACGGCGTCAGGTCGCTCAGATCAAATCTCAAGATCAAGGCGGGGTTTCCAGAACGGGCGAAATAACTCGATCTTGGGGCAGCGGTTCATTACCACTTTCAAGCCCGCATCTTGCGCCAGCTTCGCCGCCCGGTCGTCATAGACATCGATTTGTCCCCAAAGCACTTTCGCACCGATTGCGATCGCTTTTTCCGTGATGCCATAGAGTTCCTCTTTCGGCCTGAAGACCTCGACCATATCGACTGGTCGGTCGATCTCATCAAGCGAATGATACACCGGAATACCGCGGATTTCTTTAAGATTAGGGTTCGGATTGACCGGGATCATATCATATCCAGTCTCGTGCAACACGCGCAGCACACCATAACTGAACTTGGTCTTATCGGCACTTGCCCCGACCATGGCAATGGTCTTGACCGATTTCAGGATGTCAGCGATGTACTGCTGATCGTAGTCGTAGATATCATCAAGCGCGGCAGCTGGCATGTTAGCTTTCCTTGGGTGTGGCGATTTCCGCTTTCAGCTCGTGAGGCTCCAGCGGGTCGAGGAATGGGTTGCGGTAGAGTTTGTCGTGGCTTTCGACGCCGATTTCCAAAGTACAATCAGTGACTGCGCGTGCAACGCAGAGCAGGACGTAGCCATTGTTGATTTGACGATTGTTCAGCGCCACTTGGCGGCGCTGGTTAACCTCTCCTGCCGTCAGCTTGGCCGCACAGGTGATGCAGCCGCCATATCTACAGCCGTAAGGCAGATCGACGCCCTGCTCGCGCAGGCAATCCAGCAACGGGCGGCGGGCCTCAACCTGATAGATCGCGCCGCCGTAGTTGGCGATCGTTATGGTGCGTGTCTCGCTCACAGCCAGATATCGCTCGTACAATCGCCACCGGGATAACGGGATTCGTGGCAGCGGCTGGGACCGTTGGGTTCCTTGCCGAAGTCCACGACGAAATCCTCGTTGATCTTCATGCCGCCGTTTTCGGCATCGCAGTCGATCATCAGCAAGACACCGCCTTGTGTACGGATCTCAGGGTAAAACTGGTTGTCCCATGTCGAGAACAGAGATGTTGTGACATAGAGCCGCTTACCGTCCAGCGAAAGTTGATACATCTGCGGGCCGCCCGCGACCTTGACGCCGTTCACCTCTGGTGCCTTGTTCAGCAGACCACCCATGTAGACCTGCCCCGTCAGCACAGGCTTGTGCGGATCACTGATATCGTACTGGCGCATGTCGCCGTGCAGCCAATTGTTCAGATAAAGATACTTGTCGTCCATCGACACGAGGATCGCGCTCATCACTCCCGGAATCGGGATAGGCCAATCGGGGTGCGGCTCGTTCTCAACGTCGATGATCTTTTCCCATTCCCATTTGCCCGCGTCGGATTTCCAGAAATGGATCACATTGGCCGACAGGGCCGCGCCGCAAAAGCCGTGGCTGCTGTCGGGATTATGGTGGAATTTGACTTCCAGCGGGATCAGTCCGTCTTCGCCGAGATACAGAGTCTCGACCGGTTTGCGCGCCTTGAAATCCCAGATATGTAAGCGGCGTCCATATTTCAGGTGCCCCACCTCTTCCAGATCGAACCCCGGCATGAACGTGTTGGGGGCCGCCCATTCGGAGGACACCATGACGTTGTGGCGCGGTTGGTACCAGAAATCATAGCTGAACGGGATATCGCCCATGGTGGCTTCCCACCGACCCACAATCTCGAAATCCTTGTTGAGATGCAAGTAGCCACCCGGCGCTTCGCCCTGCGCGTCGCCGAGGAAGGAAATAATGATCTCGGAGCCGAGGCAATGCACAGTGTGCGGACCGCTGAGGTTGGTCTTTGACTTGATCTCCGCCCCGTCGATCACCTTGTGCAGACGCGGTGCGCGGGGATCAGTAGCCGTGTCGATGACGTGGATGTTGTTGGACCGCACACCGGGCACCAGCAGGTATTTGCGCGACATGCCTGCATCGTCATGGCAAGACGAACAAGCATTCCACCCCATGTGGTGCAACTCGTCGCCGATGCCGGGCATCTCGAGACGGTGGATGACCTGTGAATAGGTCGGGCTTTCGGGGTCCACATCAACTGTCGCCAGGTAGTCCGGCTTTTGAATGCCGGTACCCGTATATATAGCGATTGTGTACAGCAGTTTTTCGCGTGGGGCCTTCATGGCCTCGGCCGGGCTTGCGTACCCGGGGCCGCAACATGCGCCGTCCATCATCACACTCCTCCCTTGCGATTATGTTATGATTATCGTAATTTGAGAAGTTGATTCTCGCAAGGTAAAAAATTATGCATCTGGAACGTCTCACGTGCATTCTCGAAATCGTAGGTCAAAAGGGCGAAGCAACGGTGGCCGAGATTTGCGTCCATTCGGACCTGCCTAAGCCCTCGGCCTACAGATTGGTGCAGGACCTCGTTGCTGTCGGCCTGTTAGAACCTGTCGCGCGTGGGCGGTTCATGATCGGAACCCGCCTGAAGCAGATGACGCGTAGCGACCAGTCCGACCGCACGCTGCTGGAACTAATTGCACCGACGATGAAACAAGCGGCCGCCCAGTACGGAGTCGCGTTTTTCCTGTCACGACTGCGTGGAAAATCCGTCGAAATCATTCATGTCGAGACGCCGGACAAGGGTGTGTCTTATCTCCATCCGGGCTTAGGAAAGCGTCCCCTGCATGCCTGTTCCTGCTCAAAAGCTGTTGCCGCCTTTTCGCCGGATTTGTTCGTGTCTGGCGAAATGGAAGGCCGGTTGCGCGCATATACTGAATTCACCCTGACAAACGTGAACGACCTGCAGGCAGAGTTTAAAGCCATCCGTGCGCGCGGGTTTGCGGAATGCGTGGAAGAAATCGAGCGTGGAATGTGCTCGGTCGCGGCCCCGCTTGCGTCAAGCGGGCCGGGGGCCACGATGTCCATCGGAGCAACAGGATCCGTGCGGGTGTTCACGCCTGCGTTCCGTGAAGAACTCGGACCGCAGATTATTAAGATAGCGCGCGAGATATCAGCAAACCTCGGCTGGAGTGTCGCGCAGGATATCAGTAAAACAAACCGATTCTGACCTCTCTTGGCCTGCATCCTGCACACAGGCAACCTTGACGCAAGAAGCAGGAAGGATGGTGCGGTCTTTCGGCTTGCTCAATTTCACCGGTAGACAGCGCCACGACGACCGGCTGCTTTCGCCTAATGCTGCAGATGCAATGCTGCGCTTTCACAGACGGCTTTCCGCCCATTGGGCCTATCACTGGCTGGCACCTGACACGCTCAGCGCGGCCGACATTGGTTGCTTTCGACCCGAGCATTCAGACGCCCGCAATAGCGGGTTTCTTTTTGCGTCTCCGTTTGGCATAGACTGAACTATCATTTGTCAGGGAGGCCCCAATGGATTTGCACGCGATGTCGCTTGAGGAGCTGAAAAAATACCAGAAAGATATTCAGAAGGCGGTAGAGAGCTTCGAGGCGCGCCAACTCGCCGAGGCCCGCGCCAAGCTGGAAGGCTATGCCCGTGAAATGGGCGTGAAGCTCGAGGACGTAATGGCCATTTCGGGGAAGGCAAAGAGCAAAACCCAAGGATCGCCGAAATACCGCCATCCGGAAAATCCCGCCCTCACCTGGACGGGCCGAGGCCGCAAACCAGACTGGTTCAAAGAGGCCCTCGAGGCAGGAATGAACGAAGACGCCCTGAAAATTTGACGCGACTTGTAGAGCGTTGATTAGACCGCCGGGGCGCCCTTACGCATCCGAGTGCCATCGGGCCGATGACGGCCCTGCATGAACATGCTGGCGCTGAAGTTCCGACAGAATCTCGCACAGCACGGCGTGAAGCTCGACCATCCGTCGGTCAGAACGCGATGGATCAACTTCTGCAAAGGGGCAAAGGCAATCCCATGCTGACGAAACCTTCGCTTTGCGACCCTATTCTGTTTGAGCCAAACATCGCACGCTTCCGTGCGGCTGATCCTCTGGATGATGTGTATGTCCAGATCATCCTGGCCCCCGACACTTACTACCCCTGTGTGTTTTGCTATCGCGGCGTCATATCATTCCCCAATATGGCAAACATTGATACCGTGCGGGGGCTGCACCCAAAGCTAGCGCGACTTGCTGATCTTCTTCAATCGCCACGTCGGGGATGGAAAACCGCCGCCTTCGACGAAATCATATCCTTGCTCTGTATGTCACAGATCAGCATCATGCCCGATTTTGTCGAACCTCACCGCCTATGCGGCAAGGAGCTTCTGGCAATTCTATCCATGGCCTTTGAAGATGCGGAGAGACAAGATCGGCCCGTGCTCGATTACCTGCCTGCGCTACAATTCGGGGGCGGCATCGCAAAGTATCTTGTCACTCAAAACAAAGATGATCTGCGCGAAGCCGCGCGACATCTTCCGAACATCCAACCCTGCGATGAAGACTTGCTGTGCCGCATTTCCGTTTGTCTGCAACGTCTTGGGATTGCCCCCACCATGGTGGAATAAATGCGTATCTCTCCCAACTCAGGCTCTCTGATCTGGCCTTGTCAGCGAAGCTCAGCCCCTGCGAGAGTGACGCCATGCACTATCGCCATGTTGCGCAAGCCTTGGAATAGCGCCGCGCGTGTGGACGACCATGACCGCCCCCGAAGCCTCGATCCGGCTGCCCTCGTTACGATAGCCTGCCAGCATTCCCGTTTTCTGTCCAATGTGTGCTGCGCACTCCGCTTCAGCCGCGTGAGATTGTGTGATCAGCGCCGTGATTTTTTGCGGC
Organism: Roseinatronobacter monicus; assembly: GCF_006716865.1. Classification (NCBI taxonomy): domain Bacteria; kingdom Pseudomonadati; phylum Pseudomonadota; class Alphaproteobacteria; order Rhodobacterales; family Paracoccaceae; genus Roseinatronobacter; species Roseinatronobacter monicus. The sequence continues at coordinate 22,364 of NZ_VFPT01000004.1, forward strand.
TATTTCGCGGTTTGTGTGGGTGGCTTGGTTTCCGTTCATTTGCCTGTGGCACAAGATGTTGTGCGGTAGGGTGACGCTGGTAAGTGGGTGAGATTGCCTGCGATGAGGTATGACATGTTGATGAGGTTGCGGGTTTTGCGATACCCGCGCGCCCGAGCCTTTGCGGCCTGAATGAAGCCGTTGATGGCTTCGACAGCGCCGTTGCTCAGATCGCTGTCAAAACCGTTAAGTATACCATCCCAGTGCGCCTTGAGTGTCAGAGCGAGTTTCTTGAATGCTGGCAGCCTGCTGCGGCGCGCCCATTGAAACCAGGCGGTAAGCCGTTCTTCGGCCTCTGCCTTGGACTCGGCTTCAGCAAAGATGTCGCGCAAAGCCTCTTTCAAGCGAAACGCGCGTCCTGTTTTCAGGTGCATCCGAGATAGATCATGATGCTGTGTGATCTGCCGCTTCGTCCATCTCTTCTTGTTCTTGAGCCACATCCAGCGGCTGTGTTTCAACTCAGGTCTGCTGCGTACTTCGGCGCGGCGAACCTCTTCAAGCGCCACATTGGCCAGTTGGATGACATGGAATGGGTCGAAGGTAACATCCGCGTTCGGCAGATGCTTTGCGACGCCAGAAATGTAGGCCCTACTCATATCGATACAGGCAGCGGAGATGGCATCGGGATCACCGCCATGGGCGCGCAGATCTTCACCGAAAGCCGCCACAGTCTTTGCATCACGTCCTTCACAGGCAAAGAGAAGCCTGCCGGCCAGAAGGTCGTGAAATAGGGTGATGTAATTATGCCCGCGGCGCGCAGCTGTCTCGTCAATCCCAAGGGCGGTCACGGCGCTGAAGTCTTCGCGATCTCGCGCTGACGACACGTAATGGTCAAGAACCCGCCAGAGGCGATCGTCACCAACATCAAGCATATCAGCAACAGCCTTCACCGGCATCTGTCGCACCAGCGCAATCACAAAGGCTTCAAACAACTGACTGAAACCGCTGCCACTGCGCGCCCAGGGGACCGGAACCTGTCCGGTCTTGCTACATTGGCTGCAAGCAACACGTGGCACATCGGCATGGATGAAAGCCTTGTGCTCGAAAAAACGCAGGTGTTCCCAGATCCTGGATCGCGTGTCATGGACGGGCTGATCGGGCGCGCCACAGGAGGGACAAGCAAATCGACTTCCCGCCTTGAAGCGGACGTCAAAGTGGATCTCTTTGAGTTTGGCGTCAAAACGTACGTCCGTGACACTCCACGGAGCCTGCAGGCCAAGAGCTGTCGTGAACAAACTTGTCTCGGGACCCATGAATACCTCCTCATCCGCTGGTTTCAGGAAGCTTCACCCTATCCAAAAAAACTGCCGCAGCTCAACAGGCTCGGCGCGTCTGACGCTGCGATATTTGAGGTCTCCGCGACAGACGCGCCTTATGTTGTGACCACAATATCTGGTAGAAGATTCAATCCGCCGCCCACCAGCAACCCACACAAATCGCGAAGGGACCTTTTTTGCCAAGCCAAAGACTGGTATTGCGCAGGAACAGTCTTCCCCTCGCGGTTTCGACAACGGTTCTTTAGCTTTACTGGCTCTTCGCAACCCGTCACGGACAAGCCATTCCCTGCAAATGAAAAAACGGCTTCTCCCTTCGGCAGACACTCCGTTTTTTCATTTGCTTGCATCACCAGCACGCATCCCCGTTCAACATCGAAACCTCAATTAAGGAGAAGACCATGAAAACCTTTGCAGAATTTCAGATCATTGGCCGCGTTGGCAAGGTCACGGAAGCAGGCTCGACGCTCAAAGTCTCGGTTGCAGCCGATTACGGCAAGCGCGCCGAAGACGGCTCTTGGGACAGCAAGCCTTTCTGGAATACCGTCACCATCTTCAACGAAAAGACGGTCAACTGGATCAAGGACAACATCGAGGTCGGTGATCTCGTCCACACGCGCGGCACGATCCGCGAGACTTCTTACGAAAAAGATGGCGCAACCGTGTATGGCGTCACTCTCGCAGGCGATGAGTTCAGCCGCCTGGCGGTGAAAGACCAGTGAGCAAAGGGGCGGCTTGAGCCGCCCCTGCGCCCTTCCACACAAGGACATTCCCATGGACGATTACCGCGATCAGCCCGAACCGCGTCATGACCTACCGACGCGCCGTCTAACAGAAACGCGCAAGATCACCACTGCTGACGGCCATACCGTGTATCTCTCGCTTGGATATGATCCCCGCGATCCAAACCGCCCTCGCGAAATCTTCTATTCTGCTGGTTTCAAATCAGGCTCGCAGCTTGAGTTCATGGTGCAGGATGCCTGTGTTCTCATATCACTGCTCTTGCAGCATGGTCATATGCCCGCTGACATCGCCAAGTCCCTGTCCCGCGTTGAGCAGCCTGATACCAGCTTCGCGCACGGCAGCATTGTCGGTTTGATCACTGAAGAGCTGTTGTCGAAATAGCCCGGGAAAAGGCAGGCAAGCCTCATTATGAACTGTCCCACTTGGTGCAGCATGTGTCGGGTGACGCGAAGGGCGGAAAGCGGACTGACGGCAGTGCGGAATTGCGCTTGCAGCATCTGATGAAAGCGGCCGGTCGTGGCGGCACTGGCCTGCAGCGCCGGGCACGCGGTTGGGTGTCAAAGCTGTAAGTGTCGATCGATTGGAGTGATGTGGACACCGAGGCGGATGTTCGGTCGTCGTGATGCGACAGTTGCTATGCGCGCAGGCTGCAAGTCGGCCTAGTCGGCCCGACGTTGCATATCTGTGCAGGGCAAAGAACATAAGCTGAACCTTTGGGTGGTTCTATCGTCCAGAAAACCCATGCATACAGCTCGATTAGTGGCGATGCGTGCCATTATGGGTATACCCTTGGTGACAGTGCGAATGAACACTATAGCAAGTGGATTTCTTGTTCACTTTGGGTCAATTTGCCGATAATGAACAGTTCATGTCGAGGGCACACTCAAAATGAACACTTATCGGGCCAAAATTGGGTACGCGCGCACGTCAACCGTCGAGCAAAACCTTGATGCGCAAATTGCCGCCTTGAACGCGGCCGGATGCGGAATGGTCCGCACCGAGCAAAAGAGTGGCGCGAGCCTAAAGGGGCGGTCTGAACTGAAAACGATCCTCGACTTCATCCATCCAGGAGAAACGTTGGTGGTCACGCGCATTGATCGACTGGCCCGCAGTCTCAGTGATCTGCAGGTCATCGTCACCCGGCTGAAATCCAAGGGCGCGCATCTGGCGGCTACTGAACAGCCCGTCGATACATCCACGGCAACGGGCAAGGCCTTCTTCGACATGCTCGGCGTCTTTGCCGAGTTCGAAACCAATCTTCGGCGGGAACGGCAAGCCGAGGGTATTGTCGCTGCCAAGCAACGTGGCGTGTATCGCGGTCGCCTCCCGAAAATCGATATGGCCACCATTCAGGCGAAGCTGTCAGAGGGAATGTCACCTACGAAAATCGCACGTGACATGGGAATATCGCGGGGCACTGTTTATAAAGCAAAGGCGTTGATGTGAAAAAGAGCAAGACAAAGCAGCGGTCGCCAGTGGCAAAGCCACCAGCGCCATCAAACACAAAAGTACCACCGCCGCGTAACCTGACGCCCCCGCTCTGCGAAAAGCTGCGCCGGGACATGACGCAAGCGTGCCTAAAGGTGGCGGAGACGCATGGTTTGACGGTCGAAGGTGGGGAGCTGAGCGACATCGACCTGCGTCATGGTTTCGACATCAGCTTCCGGGTCGGTATCCCGATGGAGGACGGCGCGATCTATTCGCCAGAAAAAGCACTCTTTGAAGTTCTTGCTCCACATTTTGGCCTTGAGCCATCTGACTATGGGCGGACTTTCAAATTGCGCGGAGACCTCCATCGGATCGTGGCAATCAATCCCAATAGACCAAGGTACCCGATCAGCACCGAGCGCGTCTCCGACGGGCGTGGGTACAAGATGCCCGCCGAAACCATCGCAATGTATCTGCAGAATTCCGTCGACTAAAAGTTCTCACATTGTTCTCGAAGAAGCCCAAATATGCAGCTTCGGGCCAGCTAGGCCTGGCTGGCGCGTAACTGCCCCACCAGTCCCGCCGCGTGCCATGTCGTGCCTGATGTAAGTTGTTTGCGCTCCAGCAGGACAATATCCGTCCAGCCAAGTTTGGCCAGATGATAGGCGACCGAGCAGCCCGAAATGCCGCCCCCGATAATGACGACGCGTGCTTTGGCGGGAAGTGTGACCATAGGTGGCAATCCTTGCAGGCCCGAGCGGGAGGGGATGATAAGGCCAAGTGTTGCCATCTTTGAAATGAAATATCAAATGAGAATTTCATTGTAGAGTGATTATTGTTAAGCAATTATATCAAGCGAAAATCCTTGCGTCGTAATGCTGGTTGTTTACCAATGCGGGCAAAAGCGAAGGTATGAAATCCACATGAGCAAACAGATCGGCGATGATATCCGCGCCCTGCGCAAGGCGCGCGGTATGACCCTGAAGCAGCTTGCGACCGCAATCGGCCGTTCCCTTGGCTGGCTTAGCCAAATCGAACGTGGGCAGACCGCGCCCTCCGTGCGAGACCTTGGCCTGATTGCTGACACTCTGAGCATCAACATCAGTGTGTTCTTCCGCTCTGCATCCCGCGCCGAGGCCGAGCGCGGCCTTGTCTTGCGCGCCGATGACCGTGTGCCCATTGGATCGACGGAAAGCGGCTTGACCGAAGAATTGCTTTCGCCCTCGCTGTCAGGGTCGTTCGAGATGATCAAATCAATTTTTGCCCCACATTCCGACAGCGGCGGTCGCATGCGGGCGGGTGACCGCGAAGATGGTGGGATGTTGGTTAGTGGCAGGCTGTCTTTGGCCATCGACGATCTGCAATTCGACCTTCATGCGGGTGACAGCTTCCAATTCACAAACCGTGACTACGCATGGGCCAACCCGCATTCTGATCCTGCCGTCGTGATCTGGGTCATCTCGCCGCCCGTGTATTGACGCGCGGAATGGAAGTCTACTTTCGAGATGTGATCGCTTGGGTGCCTGCTCTGTCCACGCACCAAGCTGTTCGTTCATAGCATTTCACCGCCATCAATAACGAGAGCAAGCCCGGTGACGAAGCTGGATCTGTCCGAGGCCAGATAGACGATACCATCCGCGATCTCTTCGACGCGGGCCCATCGCCCCATGGGAATAGAGTCCGCGACATAGCTTTCGAGAGATGCGCGACCGCCCATCTGAACCTCGAACCCGGCATTGAATGGCGTATCAACGAAACCAGGACACAAGGCATTGAAACGAATATTCTCGCGTGCATAGTCCACCGCCATCTGCGTCACCATCGCCACAGTGGCGTGTTTGGTGGTCGCATAAGTAATCATGCCACGGTCATACTGACAGCCGGAGTTTGATGAAGTCACGATCACCGACCCGCCCCCCTGTGTGCGCATCGGCGCAATCATTGCTTGCGCCAGAACGAAATGCGCCCGGACATTAAGTGCCCATGCCAGACCCAACTGGTCAAGTTCCGCATCCTCAAGCCGACCGGCAATCTGGATCCCGGCATGGCTGTGCAGAATGTCGATGCGCCCGCAATCTGTCCGATTTGGGCTCCCCGCGTCGAGCTGCGGCGCGGCATCGGCCCGCTGACCTTTGGTACGAGGTCAGCGCCCAATGCGGCCCAGAGCGGTCTGTCGGCCTCTCGCGCGACGTTCTTTCAAGCGGTCACTTAAGCCGCGCGCTGCGACGAACCTCAAACAACGCTTTGTGGACGACGAATCCGAGACCCGCATCCAGTGACAAGACCGTCACGAACGTGGAACAACGACCGACTGTTGCGTGACTGCCTGTACGACCATCAAAGTGGCGCTGATCAAGCGCAAGTAGGGTTGACCTTTCCGTTTGGCGGCTCACGCGTTTCTTGCCATTATCCAACGAGCGGAAAAATCCCGGTGTTTTTCACCGATCCATAGACAAAACTGGAATCGATTGAGGCGATGCCGCCGATCGGGTGGATGCGGTTACGGATGAAATCTTCATAAGCGTCAAGCCCGGCCACCACGACGCGCAACAGGTAATCAGCGGGGCCGGTCATCAGGTGGCATTCCAACACCTCATCGAGCGCCCGGATCCGCGACTCGAAATGTTGAACCGTGTCGCCGCTGTGATGTTCCAACCGGATGCGGATGAACACCGAGACCGGCAGGCCATAGGCGCGTTGATCGGCCACCGCGCGATAACCTAGGATCGCCCCGCTTTCCTCAAGAAGCCGGATACGCCTCAGGCAGGGCGAAGGCGACAGGTTCACTTCGGCAGAGATTTCGAGATTCGTGGCACGGCTGTTGCGCTGCAGGGCCCGGATTATCTGGCGGTCTTTTTCATCCATTTTGATAATTCCTAGCATAAAATGCCAACATTGGCGCATCTGATGGCATGAATAGCAACCTAATGCCAACGCAACAAGCGCAAGATGGTGATCAGCCAGAAGGAGAACACCATGCGTGACACCCCGCCCAGCTTTGCCACCCGCGCCATACACCACGGTTATGACGCAAGCGATCATCAAGGTGCGTTGAACCCGCCGGTCTATCTGTCTTCGACCTTCGCCTTCGAGACCGCTGAGGCCGGGGGGGCCATGTTCGCGGGTGCAGCCGAGGGGCATTTCTACAGCCGCATCTCGAACCCCACCCTGGGGCATCTGGAAACCCGCATTGCCAATTTGGAAGGGGCCGAGGCGGGGCTTTGCACGGCCTCGGGGATGGGGGCGATCACTTCGACCTTGTGGACGTTCTTGCAGGCGGGCGACGAGGTGATCCTCGACAAGACGCTTTATGGCTGCACCTTTGCCTTTCTGACCCACGGCCTACCGCGCTTTGGCGTGACGGTGCGCCCCGTGGATCTGTCCGATCCGGCCAACCTGGCGGCGGTGATCGGGCCGAAGACACGGATCGTCTATTTCGAGACCCCCGCCAACCCCAACAACCGGCTGGTGGACATTACCGCGATCAGCGAAATCGCCTATCGGCACGGGGCGAAGGTGGTGGTGGACAACACCTATGCCACGCCGGTGCTGACCCGGCCCATCGAGCATGGCGCCGATATCGTGGTGCATTCGGCGACCAAGTATCTGGGCGGTCATGGCGATGTGATCGCCGGGCTGGTGGTCGGGCGGGCCGAGGACATGGCGCAGATCCGGCTGGTGGGCATCAAGGACATGACTGGGGCGGTGATGTCACCCTTTAGCGCGATGCTACTGCTCCGCGGCATCAAGACGCTGGAACTGCGGGTTCGGCACCATTCCGCAGCGGCTCTGAACATAGCCCGCGCGCTGGAGACACATCCGGCGGTGAAATGCGTGCATTACCCTGGCCTGGAGAGCTTCCCGCAGGCGATCTTGGCGCGACGACAGATGGCGGCCTTCGGCGGCATGATCCCGTTCGAGGTGGTAGGCGGCAAGGCAGGTGGCATCGCCATGATGAACCGGCTGACGCTGATCCAGCGCGCGGTCTCCTTGGGGGATGCAGAAAGCCTGATCCAGCACCCCGCCAGCATGACCCATTCCACCTATACGCCTGAGGAACGCGCCGCCCACGGCATTGCCGAAGGGCTGGTGCGCCTGTCGGTCGGGCTGGAGGGCGTGGACGACATTCTCGGCGATCTGATGCAGGCGCTTGCCGCGCATAATGTCGAAGCGACCTGACCTTATGTTCCCGAGAACCGGAGAATTCGATGTCTGACACTCAAATCCGTGGCGATGCGACCAGCTGCGGCCCAAGCTCCACGTCTGGCGGCTGGCTGAACAGCCTTGACCGCAAGCGCGATGCCGGGCCGTTCCTGTCTGGTAATGATCGGCCCGCAGCAGGGCCTTCGACGACGGCTGTCCATGCTGGAACCCATGATGACCCGCGCACCGGCGCGGTGGGCACGCCGATCTATCAGGCGTCCACCTTTCTGCTCGGGGCCGATCAGTATCGCTCCATCGAAGAAGGCTTTGCCCGCGACCGCTTTATCTATTCGCGCTATGGCAACCCGTCGCAATGGGCGGTGCAGGAAAAGCTGGCCGCGCTGGAAGGGGCGGACTCGGCGATTGTCTTTTCATCAGGCATGGCGGCAATCACCGCTACAGTGATGGCACTGGTGGACAAGGGAGCGCATGTGATCGCCTCGGCCGATCTTTACGGCGGCACCTACAACCTCTTCAATCAGGAGTTTCCGACCTTTGGCATGTCGGCAACGCTGGCCGATCCGCAGGATTTCGCGGCGATCGAGGCGGCCATTCGCCCCGAAACGCAACTGATGTATTTCGAGGCAATCACCAATCCGCTTTTGAAGATCATCGACATTCCCCGGTTGGCCGAAATTGCCCGCCGCAACGGCTTGCGGCTGGTGATCGACGCCACCTTTGCCCCGCCCGTCGCCATGCGGACCTTGGAGCAGGGGGCGGATGTGGTGGTGCATTCGGCCTCGAAGTACCTCAACGGTCACAGCGATCTGATTGCAGGGGTCGCCGCCGGTCCACGCAAGCTGATCGACATGATCTGGCCGCGGCTTTTGAACTATGGCGGATCGCTCGACCCGCATGCCTGCTTCCTGTTGGAGCGGGGCCTGAAGACACTGGCGATCCGGATGCGAGCACACGAAGAAAGTGCGCATGCGCTGGCGCAGTATTTGGAAAGCCACCCGAAGGTGACCCGCGTCTTCTATCCGCTTCTGGACAGCCACCCCGACCGCGCCGTGGCGCGGCGGCTGCTGAAAAACGGCACAGGGAATGTGACCTTCCTTGTCGAAGGTGGCGATGCGGCGGCGCTGGCGCTGGTGAATGCGCTGCGCATCCCCAAGCAGGCAACCAGCCTTGGCGGGGTCGAAAGCCTTGTCAGCCTGCCCTTCAACACCTCGCAGGCCAGCTATACCGCTCGCCAGCGCGCCGCCATCGGCATCCATCCCGGCTGCGTGCGCCTGTCGGTCGGGATTGAAGATGCCGCCGACCTGATCACCGATTTCGAGCAGGCCCTTGCCCAGATTTCTCCCGCAAAGGAAACCGCCCATGCGTAACAGCTTGCCCACCGCCGCCCTTTCCGAATTCGTCAACGAAGTGACCGCTTCCCCGGAAGAGGCCGTGATGGACTACGGTGTCTTTCTCGATTGGGAAAGCGGCACTCGCTCGCGCGCCGAGGTCAAGCCGATGCGGGTCGGCCCACACCGTGTCAGCCGGTCCTTCACATGGAAGGTCGATGAACCGCGGCAGTTGATGGGCAACAATCACGGGCCAAATCCACAAGAGCTGCTGTTGTCGGGTCTGGGGGCTTGCATGATGGTGGCTTTTGTCGCCGGGGCCACGGCCGAGGGCATCCAGTTGGAAAGCCTGCGCATCGACCTCGAGGCAACGCTGGACCTGCGTGGGTTTCTTGGGATTGGCAGCAATTCCACCGTGGGCTTTCCCGAAATCCGATACAAGATTCATGCAACCTCGGATGCCAGCACCGACCAACTGGAAGCGCTGCACGCCAAGGCCATCGCGCACAGCCCGAACGCACAGACGATACTCAACCCTGTCACTTTGAAGGGCGAGATCATCTGCAACCGTTCCGACGCCTGACCCCAGCCCGACAAGGAGCCGCCGATGATGACCCACGCTGACCAGACCCATCTGAAATCCATCGAGCAGCGCCTGTTGTGGTTGTCGCACTGGATGATCCACCATGCCAACCATATCCGACCCAAGGTAGACGGCATCAAGATCGGCGGGCATCAGGCGTCTTCCGCCTCGATGGTGTCGATACTGGCCGCGCTCTACTTCTCGGCGCTTCGGCCAGAGGACAGGGTGGCAGTCAAGCCCCATGCCTCACCGGTGTTTCATGCCATCCAGTATCTGATGGGCAATCAGACCCGCGAGAAGATGGAGAATTTTCGCGGCCTTGGCGGGGTGCAAAGCTATCCTTCGCGGACCAAGGACATCGACGATGTCGATTTCTCGACCGGCTCGGTGGGTCTGGGGGTGGCGATCACCTCCTTTGCCTCGATGGTACAAGACTACATTGCCGCCAAGGACTGGGGCCGCGATCTGCCCATGGGCCGCATGGTGGCTTTGGTGGGCGATGCCGAACTGGACGAGGGCAACATCTACGAGGCGTTGCAGGAAGGCTGGAAGAACGATCTGCGCAATTGCTGGTGGATCATCGATTACAACCGCCAGTCGCTGGACGGGATCGTGCGCGAGGGGCTCTTTGCCCGGATCGAGAGAATTTTCGACGCCTTCGGCTGGGATGTGGTGCGGGTGAAACATGGTGCCTTGCAGCGCGCGGCCTTTGCCGAACCAGGCGGCGCGGCGCTGCGCGACTGGATCGACGCCTGCCCGAACCAGCAGTATTCCGCGCTTACCTTCATGGGCGGCGCCGTCTGGCGCAAGCGGCTGATGGAGGATCTGGGCGATCAAGGCGAGGTCAGCGCCCTGATCGACCGGCGCTCGGATGCCGAACTGGCGGCGTTGATGGAAAATCTTGGTGGTAATTGCGTGGAGACCATGGCCGAGGTCTTTGCCGCTGTCGATCATGACCGGCCTGTGTGTTTCCTTGCCTACACGATCAAAGGTTGGGGCACGCCGATTGCCGGACACAAGGACAACCACGGCGGGCTGATGAACCCCACCCAGTTCGCCCAGTGGCAGACACATATGGACGTGCCGAAGGGTCAGGAATGGGAACCTTTTGCCGGTATTGACGACCTGCCCGCGCTGCAAGATTTTCTTGCCAGGGTTCCCTTCTTTGCCAAGGGTCGCCGCCGCTATCACGATGCCCGTATCGCGGTTCCGCCGATCAGTTTTGAGGCCGAGCGTGAAATCTCGACCCAGATGGCCTTCGGCAAGATCTTGGACGCGTTGTCCAAGGGGGACAGCGCATTGGCCACGCGGATCGTTACCACTTCGCCCGATGTGACGGGGACCACCAACCTTGGTCCCTGGGTCAACCGCCGCAAGCTGTTCGCCCGCAAGCCACAAGCCGATGTCTTCATCGAACATCGCATCCCCTCGACCGCCAAATGGGATTTTGCCCCGGAAGGCCAGCATATTGAACTGGGCATCGCAGAGATGAATCTGTTCCTTTTGCTGGGGGCTGCAGGCCTGTCGCACAGCCTGTTCGGCAAGCGGCTGTTTCCCATCGGCACGGTCTATGACCCTTTCATTCACCGTGGCCTCGATGCGCTGAACTATGCCTGCTATCAGGACGCGCGCTTCATCATCGTGGGCACGCCCTCGGGGGTGACGCTGGCGCCCGAAGGCGGCGCGCACCAGTCCATCGGTACGCCCTTGACCGGCATAGCGCAGGACGGGCTTGCGACCTTTGAACCTGCCTTTGCGGATGAGTTGGCGGTCATCATGCATTGGGCCTTCGACTATCTGCAACGGGACGGAGACGGCGACCCGGACGAACGCACCTGGCTGCGCGACGAGACCGGCGGCTCGGTCTATCTGCGGCTGACCACCAACCCGCTGGAGCAACCCGGCAAGCGCGTGAACGACGATTTCCGACAGGGCACCATCGACGGCGCCTACTGGCTGCGCAAACCTGGGCCGAATTGTGACGTGGTGATCGCCTATCAGGGTGTGGTGGCACCTGAAGCCATCGGCGCAGCGGGCCTGATCGGCGAGCATCGCCGCGATGTCGGCGTGATGGCTGTCACGTCGTCCGACCGTCTGAACGCTGGCTGGACAGCGGCACAGCGCGCCCGCGCCCGTGGCAATCCGCGCGCCCGCAGCCACATCGAGACCCTGCTGGGCGACTTGCCCCGCGATTGCCTGATAGTTACCGCAATCGACGGCCATCCCGCGACGCTGGCCTGGCTGGGCAGTGTGGCGGGCCATCGGACCGTCTCGCATGGGGTCGAACATTTCGGGCAGACCGGCACCATCGGCGTTGTTGCACGGACCTACGATGGTTTGAGTTTGCCCTTACCCGCTCATTTGGTCAAGCGACGACCTCGAACTTGGCACGGCCAAGTTCGGTCATCTTGTTCAGAATGTGGGTGCCGATCTTGGCTTCTGTTTTCTGGTTGGGAAAGCTGCGCGCTTTCAGTTTGGGGCCGATGACCATCTTCCAGCGACCCATTTGTGTTTCACCGCGGCTGCGCTGATTGTATCCGCTGCTCACCTGCCAGGCCATACGCCCGCCTGTGCGTATTGCGGCAATGCGCTGGTCGCGCAGCGTTGGATTGCCCAGAGCCTCGGCGCTGAGAACCGCAGTCTTGGGAGGCGGAATAGTGATCTCGACATCAACCCCAAACAGCTTCACGAGCAAGTCGCTGGTCGGGTCGCCGTCATAGGCGCCGTCGGCGATGAAGCGTGTCACGTCCCCGTCAATCTGATCCAGAAGCTCTGGCAAGGCGGTGGGATCACCCACATCATCGGTGGTCAGTTCAGAGCAGGCAATTTCGCCGGTGACAAGGTCCAGCCCAAGATGCAGCTTGCGCCAGGATTTGCGTTTGGCCTTTGTTTTGTGCTTGTTTTCCAGCCACTCGCCTTCGCCAAAGATCTTCAGGCCCGTGCTATCTACCACCAAGTGGATAGGGCCATCCGTCGACGCGCGCGCTTTCATTGGCAAGATCAAACCGGCCCCGCGACGTGACAGGGTCGAGTAGTCGGGCACCAACAAATCCAGCCCCATGAGCTTCACCAGGCTGCCTACAAACCCTTCGGTCTGGCGCAGCGGCTGGTTGTAAACGATGCCAAGTGTCAGGCAGGTCACAATAGACAGGTCAGAATAAACTGGCTGGCCACCCCGTGTCTTGCGGCGCTCTGCACGCCATGCAGCTTCAACCTCGGGGCTTAGCCAAATTGTTACATCGCCCCGCCGACGCAGCCTTTCGTTATAGTCAGCCCAGTTCGTAATGCGGTACCGCTTCTTCTCGAATTTGTGCCGGCGGCCGTCATTGAATTTATGCGGCATCAACGCTATCCAATCGATCAGGGAAACGGCCTCCTAACAGAAACCGTAGGGTCCATGCAACAACGCCATCTCGCGCCCTGGGACGGCGGCCACCGCGGTCGCGAGCGATGGCACAGACCAGCATAATTGCAGCGGCGAACGGCCCATCGGGCCCTTGACCCCGTCGAAGGGCCACAGGATCGCCTGATCGGCACCGCTGGTGATAAGCCAGGGTAAATCTGCAGCCCAGGCCCAACTCTTGACCTTGGATGGATAGCCCGACATGCGCAGGTCGGCCTTATCGCGCAGCCGCCATCCGTGCAGAGCATTTTCCTGCATCATGGAAATCACGAAGCGGCCATCCGGGCTGAAGGTGACACCTGTATGGCTGCCTGCCCATTTCAGAGTACTGGGCTTCCAGCCGCGCTTCTCTTTCGACCAGACAGTAACACCTCCGTAATGGGCAACGGCAAGGCGCTTGCCCTTGGCATCAAAGGCAAGGCCCGCGACAGTTGAAGGATGCTCCAGCGCATGAACATGTCCGTCTTCATCATGCAGATTCGCGACGCGACCTACCGAGCAGGCGATACGTCCATATTTGCCCGCTGCGACATGATCGACCCAGCCGCGCTGGTGCGCGCTGAGTTCCGTTACGGTACCGTCACTGCTCATGCGCAGAAACCGACCATCGTCGCCGCCCGTCAGCACACCCTCCTCGCCTGGTAAGAGCACCATCGACAGGATGGCACCGCGATGCACCTGATAGGCCGACATGTTGCCGTCTCGTGCGAAAAACCGCATCTGCCCGTCACCGCAGGCCAGTGCGATTGTCTCGCCCAAGGCCGCGCCAAGCACCGGCACCGCGCCAATATCCATATGACGCGCATTGAGCTCGATCTGCGTGGGTCCACTGCCTGAAAGCGTGGATGGATCGAGGGTCAGTCCACCTGACATGCCTTGAAGCCCCCTCCGAGATCCATGGTGTCGAGGTTGCGGCCGATAAATACCAGCTTCGAAATCCGGGGGCCGGGGGGCCAGGGGCCGAGGAAGTTTGCCTCAATCAGCATATGGACGCCCTGCATGACATAGCGCCGGTCCTCGCCCGCAAGATTCAGAATGCCCTTGGCGCGCAGGATGTCGGTGCCGAAGCGCTGGATGATCTGGCCGAACCAGAACTCGAAGCGGTTCGGGTCCAGCGGCTGATCGGCGGCAAGGGAAACCGAGGTGATCTCCTCCTCATGCTCATGGTCGTGATCGCTGGTCAGGAAATCGGGCTCAACCGCCAGCACACGCTCAAGGCTGAAGGCGTCGAGCCCAATCACCTGATCGAGCGGCACGGCGCAGCGCGCCGAATGTACGATCTTCGCATAGGGGTTGATGGTACGGATGCGCGCCTCGACCGCGGCGATGGCGGCGGCGTCGGCAAGGTCGGTCTTGTTCAGCAAGATCACATCGGCAAAGGCGATCTGCTCGGCCGCCTCATGCGCCTCATTCAGATGGGTGGCAAGGTTCACCGCATCGACAACCGTCACGATGGCATCCAGCCGGGTCCGCGCGGCCACGTCATCATCGACGAAGAAGGTTTGCGCCACGGGTGCCGGGTCGGCCATGCCGGTCGTCTCGATGATGATTCCGTCAAAATCGCGCCGCTTCATCAGGCCGCCGAGGATGCGGATCAGGTCGCCCCGGACGGTGCAGCAGATGCAGCCGTTGTTCATCTCGAAGATTTCCTCATCGGCATCGACGACCAACTCGTTGTCGATGCCGGTCTCACCGAACTCGTTAACGATCACCGCATAGCGGCGGCCATGCTGTTCGGTCAGGATGCGGTTGAGAAGTGTGGTCTTTCCGGCGCCGAGAAAGCCGGACAGGACAGTAACGGGAACTTGGGTGGATGCAGTCATCTTGGGGCACTCCGGGTTGGGTCGGTCTCGGACTCGCATCGGGGGCAGTGGCCATGCACCTCGATCACGGGCCGGTTGGGGTGGAAACCGCTGCGGGTCACCGCATCGGTCACGGCTTGAATGACGCCCGCTTCAGCCACTTGTTCCACCGCGCCGCAACTGTCGCAGATGGCAAGAACGCTCGGTTCTGCTGGCAGCTTGGGCGGGCGGGCGATCCAGGCGTTGAGGGTGGCAACGCGCTGCACAAGGCCTGCCTTTTCGAGCTTGGTGAGTGATCGGTAGATCGCGGTCGGCGCGATGCGAGGTTCTGCCGCGCGTCTGGCATCAAGCAGGTCATAGGCCGAAAGCGGGCGTGACGCTGCGCAAAGGCAGGCGTGGAGTGCCATATCACGGGCATTGAGCAGATTGGCTGCCATCGCATCGCACCTCATTTGATGTTACTCTATAACATCTTCGGGTGTGGGTTGTCCAAGTCCGAATAGCGCATGGTGTCATTGCGTTCGCGACCGCCGCCGCAAAAGCCAGATGAAGAAGATGCCGCCGATCAGCCCGGTCACGATGCCGATGGGCATGTCCTCTGGGCGCATGATGGTGCGGGCGATGATATCGGCCCAGACCAGAAAGATCGCGCCCACCAACATCGCGGCAGGCAGCACGCGCGCATTGTCGCCCCCCACCACCAGCCGCACGATATGCGGGATCATCAGACCGACAAAGCCGATGACGCCAGAAAACGCCACCAGGACGCCCGTGACCAGCGCGGCCACCACGAAACAGGTGATCCGGAACCGCGCGACCGGGATGCCGAGGGTCGATGCGGTTTCATCTCCAATGGTCATGGCATTGAGCGAGCCTGCAACTGCGCGAAACCAGATCGCCGCACCTGCCAGTATAAGCGCGGGCCAGACCAGATGCGCCCATTGCGCCAGACCAAGCCCGCCCAGCATCCAGAACACGACCGTATGCGCGGCGCGCGGATCGCCCAGAAAGATCAGCACATTGGCCAGCGCCATCACGATAAACGACACCGCTACGCCGGTCAGCACCAGCCGGTCAGCACTGGTGGCCTGCGCGAAACTCGCGACCGACAGCACCAGCGCCGTCGATCCCAGCGCGCCCAGGAATGCCAGCAGCGGCACCGTCGCCAGACCCAGAAACATGCCCGTGTGCAACAGCGCCAGAATCGCGCCGAAGGCCGCCCCCGATGAGATGCCCAGGAGATGCGGATCGGCCAACGGATTGCGCGTGACCGATTGCAGCACCGCCCCCACCAGCGCCAGACCTGCCCCCACCAACGCCGCCAGCAGCGCGCGCGGCAGGCGGATATCCCAGACAATCGCCGCGCGGCCCGCTGACCAGTCGGTTGTGACCAGACCGGGCGCGACCCGGTTTGCGATCACGCCCCAGACTGTGCCCAGCGGGATGGACACGGCCCCAATGCTGACAGCGGCAGAGATGGACAGTGCCAGCGCCACCAATCCCAGCCCCCACAGCCCCTGCCGGACCGGGCGCGCCAGCGCAGGCAATCTGGCCTGCGTGGCCAGAACCGGCGCGGCAGTTTCAGGGCTGGGGGTGGTGCGCATGGGTTACTCGCCGTGAAACGCGTCGGCCAGCGCGCGGATGGCGCGGATATTGCGCGGGCCCGGTGTGGCCTCGACATATTCCAGCACCACGAAGCGGTCATTGACGACCGCATCCATGCCCGCGAAAGCCGGGTTCGATTTCATGAAATCGATCTTCTGCTCGGCAGTGACTTCGCCATAGTTCACGATGACAACCACTTCGGGGTTGCGCTCGACCACAGGCTCCCACGCCACGCGGGTCCAGCTTGACTCGACATCATCCATGATGTTGCGCCCGCCTGCTGCCTTGATCATCGCTGTGGGCATGGCGTAGCGCCCGGCGGTGAAGGGCGTATCCTCGCCACTGTCATAGACGAAGACGCGCAGCGGATCGCCCTTGGGGATGGTCGCGGCAATCTCGGCCAGTTCGGCCTGCCAGCCGGTGATCAATTCTTCCGCGCGGTCATCCACGCCAAAGATTGTGCCCAGATTGCGGATATCGTTATACATATCATCAATCGCGACCCCATCGCGGGCCATGATATGGATACAGCTTTCGGTCAACTCATAGACGGCGATCCCGAAGGGGGCGAGCGTGTCAGGCGTCACTTCACCACCCACGCGCATCCCGTAGTTCCAGCCCGCGAACCAGAAATCCAAGTCCGCACCGATCAGCACCTCGCGCGAGGGGTAGCGTTCCGACAGTTCGGGCAGTTCCGCCACGCCCGCGCTGATCTCGGGATCCAGCGTTTTCCAGCCCGAAATGCCGGAATAGCCAACCATGCGGTCTGTCACTCCCAGCACCAACATCATTTCAGTCAGGTTGACGTCGTTTGATGCGGCACGGCTGGGCGGGGCGTCAAAGGTCAGCTCGCGGTCGCAGCTTTGGACTGTAACAGGATGGGCAAAAGCTGGCACGGCAAGCGTCGTGGTCAGGATGGCGAGGGGTAGGACTTTCATGCGGGTGTCTCCTGTTGCATCTCGTCGAAAAGGGAAAAATCGAAGCGCGCGGGGCCGCGTGGATGGGCCCGCACGCCAAAAGCGCGCGCGATCAAATCGGGGGTGAGAACCCGCGCCACGGGCCCAAAAGCCAGCGCCCGCCCGCCTTGTAACACCAACAGATCATCGGCAAAGCCCTGCACCAGGTTGAGGTCATGCAGCGACGCCACAACAGTGGCGCCAAGGCCGCGCACCAGCCGCAGCACTTCAAGCTGATGGCGGATATCCAGATGGTTGGTGGGTTCATCCAGAACGATCAGCCCCGGCTCTTGCGCCAAGGCGCGCGCGACCATGACGCGCTGACGCTCGCCGCCCGACAAGGTGCCAAAGGGGCGTTGCGCGAAATCCAGCAGCGACAGGCGGGCCAGCGCATGCTCGACCACATGCGCATCGCGCGCCGACGGGCCGCTTAGCGCGCGGCGATGTGGCGCGCGACCTAATGCCACGATTTCCGACACGGTCAGGGCAAAATCGGTGGGTTGCTCCTGCAACACCGCCGCCACGCGCTGCGCGACACGGCGTGCGGGCATGGCGTGAATATCCTGCCCATCCAGCAGCACGCGGCCTGATTGCGGGGTGTGAAAGCGGTAGATCAGCCGCAAAAGCGTCGATTTTCCCGCGCCGTTGGCCCCCAGCACGCCCAGAACGCGGCCCGCGCCAAGTTGCAGGCTGACAGGATGCAGGATGCCATCGCCCCATGAGACGCCTTCGAGGGTCAGTTCAGCAGCGGTTTCGGGCGGACAGCTCATACTTTAACCTTCCGCATCGCGCCAAGATCACTGACCAACTCGGAGGCCGTTCCAACCGGTGGGAGCCGCCCGAGGATTGTGGCGCGCAGGGGTTCGGGCCGGGCATCGCGGGTCAGAAACCCCTCGGGGGCTTTGCTGTAGAGTGGGATCAGGTCCAGGATCGCCTGCAGATGGGCGGGGTCCGTGGGATCGAGGTCGCCGAACAGATAGGTGAATGCGCCGGGGGCTGTCAGCGACACGATGCAGGCGCGCTTGCACTGGCTCATGCAGCGCACACCGCGCAAGGTCGCGTCGCAGCCCTGCTGGGCGACCAGGCTACACAGCGCACGGGCCAGCCGGGCACCGCCCCGGACATCGCCGTGATCGCCCTCGCGGCCATCGCGACAGGTCAGGCAGATCGAAAGGGTGGGCGCGGGCAAGGTCTGCATCAGGACCCCTGCGGCGGTTGGGCATCATGAAGCAGAAGCGTGATGGCCTCGGACAGGGGCAGTGTCTGCGTCTGCGTCGCGCCGTGGAGGCGGATGGTGACGGTCTGGTCTTCCGCCTCGCGCGCGCCAAGGGCGATCTGGACCGGCACTTTCGCAAGCGCGTGTTCGCGGACCTTGTAGCCGATCTTCTCGTTGCGCAGATCGGTCTCGATGCGCAGCCCGGCTGTGCGCAGGGCGTCAGTCACGTCCGCCGCATAGCTGTCAGCCGCACTGGTGATGGTGGCCACCACCACCTGCACAGGCGCGAGCCACAGCGGCAAGTGGCCGGCATGGTGCTCGATCAATATGCCGGTGAAGCGCTCAAGCGAGCCGAACAGCGCGCGGTGCAGCATCACGGGGGGCAGCTTCTCGCCCGAGGGCGCGACGTAAGCGCTGCCAAAGCGTTCGGGCAGATTGAAGTCCACCTGCAACGTGCCGCACTGCCAGTCGCGCCCGATGGCATCGCGCAGGACATATTCCAGCTTTGGCCCGTAAAAGGCCCCTTCGCCCTCAAAAATCGTATAGGCATGGCCTGCAGTATCAAGCGCCATGCGAAGTGCGTCTTCAGACCGGTCCCAGCTGTCGTCGCTGCCGATGCGGTTTTCAGGGCGGGTGGACAGTTTGATCCGCACATCGGTGAAGCCGAAATCGCGGTAGATCGACAGCACCAGATCGTTGACCTTCAGGCACTCCTCGGTCAGCTGCTCAGGTGTGCAGTAGATATGCGCGTCGTCTTGCGTGAAGCTGCGCACGCGCAAGAGGCCGTGCAGCGCGCCGGATGGCTCGTAGCGATGCACCTTGCCGAATTCGGCCAGTTTTAGCGGCAGGTCACGATAGCTTTTCGTGCCCTGGCCATAGATCAGCATATGACCGGGGCAGTTCATCGGTTTCAGCGCGTAATCGCGCTCATCCTCGGTCTTGGCCAGAAACATGTTGGCGCGGTAGTTCTGCCAATGGCCCGAGGTTTCCCACAGCGCGCGGTCCATGATGTCGGGCGAATTGACCTCGACATATCCCGCCGCCTCCTGCCGCGCGCGCATGTAACCGATCAGGGTCTGGAACAGCCGCCAGCCGCGCGGGTGCCAGAACACCGACCCCGGCGCGACCTCCTCGAAATGAAACAGGTCCATTTCGCGACCCAAGCGACGATGGTCGCGCTTTTCGGCTTCTGCCAGCATGGTCAGATGGGCATCGAGCGCGGGCTTGTCTGCGAAAGCCACGCCATAGATGCGGCTGAGCATCGGGTTCTTCGCATCGCCGCGCCAATAAGCGCCCGCCACGCGCGTCAACTTGAAGGCCACCCCCGCATCGCCTGTGTGGCGCATATGCGGGCCGCGGCACAGGTCCAGCCAGTCGCCCTGGCGATAGATGGTGATCGGGGCATCGTCGGGAAGTGCCTCGATCAATGCGCATTTGTAGGGCTCTTGCGCTGCCTTGAAATGCGCCAGTGCCTGCGCGCGCGGCCAGACTTCGCGCGTGAAGGGGGTGCGCGCGGTGATGATCTCGCGCATCTTCGTCTCGATCACCGGCAGATCATCGGGGGTAAAGGGGGTTTCGCGGTCGAAATCATAGTAGAAGCCGTGCTCGATGGCCGGACCGATGGCGGTATGGGTGCCGGGCCAGAGGGTCTGCACGGCCTCGGCCAAGACATGGGCAAGGTCATGACGGATCAGCTCCAGCGCACGGGGATCGTCGCGCGACAAGAGTTCGACCGCAGCACCATCGGGCAAGGGGGCCGAAAGATCGGCAAGCTTGCCATCCACGAGCGCTGCCACAGTGCGTTTGGCCAGGCTGGGGCTGATGCTGGCGGCCAGATCGGCGGCGGTGCTGGCAGGGGTCAGGGCGCGGGTGGCCCCGTCGGGCAGGCGGATATGGATCATGGGTCGGTCGCTCTAGGGTGGACAGGGGGCACAGGGTCGTAGCCTGACCCGCCCCATGGGTTGCAACGGGCCAGACGGTGCAGCGTCAGCCACAGCCCGCGCATGGGGCCGTGGGTTTCCAGCGCCTCGATGGCATAGGCCGAACAACTGGGCTGGAAGCGGCAGGAATGACCCAGCCAAGGCGACAGGATCAGGCGGTATCCGCGGATCGGCAGGATCAGGAGCCAGATCAGCGCGCCCCTCATGCCCGCACCCGCCAGCGACTGGTGCTGCCTGCATCCTCGACCTCGACCCCGAGGGCGGCGAGTTCATCGCGCAGCGCATCGGCGCGCGCCCAGTCTTTCGCCGCGCGGGCTTGCCCACGTGCGGCGACCAGCGCGTCGATCCGGACTGCTTCGACGGTCCCGGCCTGCGCCCAGACCTGCGGATCCTGCTGCAACAGACCAAGAAATGCCCCCCCCTGCCGCAAGGCTGCGGTAAGCTCTGCCCGCCGCGCGAGATCGGAGCTGCCATGCACTTGCCCTGCCAGCGCGTGCAGGGCGGCCAAGGCGGCAGGGGTGTTGAGATCATCGTCGAGCGCGGCAAGGACAGGGGCCATATCCTCAGGCAGTGCTGTCGCCTCGGGCTGATCGCGCAGCGCGCCGTAAAGCCGGTCCAGCGCGGACTTGGCCGCGCGCGGTGTTTCCAGCGTCCAGTCCAGCGGCTGGCGATACTGGGCCGACAGCAGCGCATAGCGGATCGCCTCGCCAGGCGCATCGGCCAACAGGTCACGCACCAGCAGGACATTGCCAAGCGACTTCGACATCTTGGCGCCCGACACCGTTACATGCCCGTTATGGACCCAGAAGCGCGCTTGCGTCCCTTGGGCGATCTCGTTCTCGTGGTGAGGAAAGCGCAGGTCGATCCCGCCGCCGTGAATGTCGATCCGATCCCCCAGATGCGCGCGGATCATGGCGGAACATTCGATATGCCAGCCGGGCCGCCCGAAACCCCAGGGGCTGTCCCATCCGGGCTGATCGGGGGCGGAGGGTTTCCAGAGCACGAAGTCACGCGGATCGCGTTTCCACGGTGCGACCTCGACCCGCGCGCCCGTCAGCATCTCGTCAGGGTTGGCACCCGACAGTCGCCCATAGGCCGGGAAGGCGGGGATGTGAAACAGCACATGCCCGTCGGTCGCATAGGCCCGGCCCGCCGCGATCAACCCCTCGATCATGGCGATCATCTGCGAAATGTGGCCCGTCGCGCGCGGCTCGATATCCGGCGGGGCGACGCCAAGAGCGGACAGGTCGGCGTGATAGGCCCGCGTGAAGCGATTTGCGATCACATCGCGGGCCACGCCCTCGGCGGCGGCTGCGGCGATGATCTTGTCATCCACATCGGTGATGTTGCGCGCATATGCGACGCGCGGGAAAAGCGCGCGCAGGCGGCGCGCCAGCACGTCGAACACCACCGCAGGCCGCGCATTGCCGATATGGGCATAGGAATAGACTGTCGGCCCGCAGACATACATCCGCACATGGCCTGCATCCTGCGGCACAAACGGCGCGACCTGCCGGCCCATCGAATTGAACAGGTTGAGCGCCATCAGAACGGCTGCTCCAGCGTGTGGACGGTCATGCCTGACAGCCCTGCAGCATCCTCCGCCCCGGGCAGCTTGGGCAGGGTCAGCAGCGACAGGCTTTCGTCCAGATCGGATTTCGGCATGTCGCGCGCGATGATGACCACGCGGCTGGTGGTGTCGCCCTCGGGCCAGTTTTGCAGCGGGACGGGTGGTTCAAAAATATGCTGCACACCGTGAAAGACGAAGGGGTGGGCCGCGTCCTCGATATGCACGATGCCTTTCAGACGCAGGATATGCGCCCCGCGCAGCGCAATCAGCGTGTCGAGCCAGAAATCGAAGATCTCGGCGGGGATCGGGGCATTCAGCGTGATCGAGGCCGTGGCGATCCGGTCATCGGTGGCGTGGTGCGAGGGCGCAGCAAAATCAACCGACTTGGGCCTTGGCGCAGTCATGCCCGACAGCCCCGCCAGCGGATCCGCCGCAGGTTGGGCCAGCCATGCCAGCGCGTGATCCGGCGCCATGGGTTTGCGCAAGGCGCCAAGGCCCCACAAGCTGCCCGCGGGCACTGCGCCCTGATCGGCCACAATACGCGGCGCGCCGGGGTTCAGCCGGTCAAGACGCGCCTCCAGCGCAGCAAGGCCAGCCGCATCCGCCAGATCGCGCTTCGACAGAACGATCCGGTCGGCCATGGCGACCTGCGCCTGTGCCTCGGCATGGCGGTCCAGCGTTGCCGCCCCCAGCACGGCATCGACCACCGTCACAGTGCCGTCCAGCGCGTAATTCGGGGCCAGCACCGGATCGACCAGCAGCGTGTGATGGATCGGGCCAGGATCGGCCAGCCCCGTGGTTTCGATCACCACACGGTCAAAGGACAGTTCACCCCGCACCCGCCGTGCCAGCAGGGACAGCAGCGTCTTGGACAGATCGCCCCGGATCGAGCAGCAGACACAGCCACCGGGCATCAGCACGACATCCTCGGCGGCTTGCTCGATCAGGTCATGGTCCAGCCCCGCATCGCCGAATTCATTGACGACAACTGCCACCCGGCCCGCAGTCGGATCGTGCAACAGCCGATTCAGAAGCGTGGTCTTGCCCGCACCCAGAAAGCCGGTCAGCAAGGTTACGGGGATCGGGGCAGAAATCATGGCGGCGTCTTTCGGGTTGCGGGTCTTGGCTTGGCATGATGGTTATAATATAACATTACACGTCGCAAGAGATCAAACGAGGACCAGACATGCGCGAACTGCACTTCCATCCCCGCGTTTCGGTCGAAGAAGTCGAGGAAGGGTCAAACCTTGCCCCCAGATTCGGCGAGGATGGGCTGATGCCCTGCATCACCACCGATGCGGGCAGTGGCGAGGTGCTGATGCTGGGCTGGATGAACGCCGACGCCCTGCGCCTGACCTTGCAGACGGGCGAGGCGCATTACTTCAGCCGCGCGCGCCAGTCGATCTGGCACAAAGGCGCGACCTCGGGTCTGGTCCAGCGCGTGATCGAGGCGCGGATTGACGACGATCAGGACGCGATCTGGCTGCGCGTCGACGTCGCCGGGTCCGGCGCATCCTGCCATGTCGGCTATCGGTCGTGCTTCTACCGCGCCGTGCCGGTCGGGCCGGATGCCGGCGGCGCGCTGCGCTTCACTGAACATGCCAAGACTTTTGACCCCATAGCTGTCTACGGCGACGCCCCGAACCCGACCAGTCTATGAGTTTTGCTGCAGACCTGCGCGAAAAAGCCTGTACGCTCTGGCATATCCAGCGCGTCAAATATCTGGTGCGGGAATATTCGCAACCAGGGCCCAATGCACTTATCACAGTCACAGAGGTCGAATGCCTTGACCCTCAATGCCCCGGCCCGGCCACACAGATCACGATTCTCGGGCTCGACCTGATCCGACGTTCATTGCTCATCCATCGCCCTGTCGCGCAGGTTACGGCCGAAGATCTGGGCGTTGCAGGCAATTTAAAGAGCCGTTGCGGCTAGGCCACCGGTGTCCTTTCAGGGACCTGGGTTCGTGCCAAACACCCCTCAGGGCAGCACCACAGCGATCATCTACAGTATCCCATTGCAACACCAATGCTGCGCCTTGCCCGAACGGCCGCTTCGGTGAACACTTGGCGCCAGACCGATCGGCGGCAATGGGCCGGGCACGATGCTGCAGCTGCGAAAGGCTTCAGCTCGCTGCGACATCCCTGAATGTCGCTGATGGGTATCTCCTACCTGCCTTGCGGCGCTGCAGCATGCGAAACGCGGTCCGACCGGCAGTTATGCGGACCTTGCTGCCGTTCGCTGCGCCCGCGAAAAAAACATCGCGGTCGCGGCATTTTCGATGCGACGTGCTGCGTTGCGCGCGCCACAAAACGTCTCTGGTCGCGCGTCGTCTCATCTTGTTTGTCGCGCGTTCGGCGAGTATGCGCCCGCTAACCAGAGCAGGATTAGAAAGACATGAATAGAATCATCAAACAACAGCCTGTCAGGGCGGACATAGAAGCAAACCGCGCCTCTTGGCGCGCTGGGGTGTTGAGCGGGATCAAGGCGATATCGCTGGCAGCTGTGACAGCGGCGGCAACGCTGATCGGAAGTGGGCAAGCGTGGGCTTTTACTGACCCCATCATCGCCCAGACAGTTGTTCTGGGCGTAGGGTGTGATAGCTTGGGTTTTCCGTTTGCCACAGCCATTTGGAATACAAGAGGCAGTCAGGGTATCGTGGGTTTAAATGGGCCGGGACTGTATCAAAATTTGCGCACTGCAGCCAATAATGGGCCCTTCAATAACGGATTTGGATACCACTCCAGCAGTATACCTGTGTCGGATTGGGTGGGTCTCGTGGATAGCCAGTGCGCAAACCTGACAGACATAAATGTAGAACAGTGGGACAGCATCCCGACACGTAATGCAGTCCCTGCCCCTGGTTTTTACGAAGTAGATTTTAATAACACTACCCGAGTGGGAGTTGTCTTCACTGCGCTCGATACAAATGATGGGTTTTATTATCGTCACGAGTGGGCTCTCGTGGGTCAAAGCAACCAGGTAATTGTTAACATTCGCACGCAAATCCCAACACCCGACACCACGCCCCCCTCCGTCACGCTGTCCAGCACCACAACCACGTTGACCGGCACCGACCCGTTCACGGTGACAGCGACCTTCGACGAAGACGTGACGGGCTTTGATGACCTGGCAAACGACGTAACCATCACCAACGGCACCGTCACCGTCATCACCGGCGGTCCTTCGGTCTACACACTGACTGTGACCCCCACAGGCGCGGGCGAGGTGACAATCACGGTGCCCGCAGGTGCTGCCGAAGATCTGGCAGGCAATAACAATGAAGCCTCGAATACACTGCACATCGGTAACCAAATTCCAGAAATCACCGAACGCGCGATATCTTCCTTCATGCTCGGTCGTGCCAATCAGCTCGCATCCAACCAGCCGCGCCTGACCCGCTTCCTGCGCGGTGAGGGCTGTGGTTCATTCAACGCTCGTGGCAACGATGCGGGCGGGTCGCTGGAAGGCTGCGCGACACAAGGCAATGTCTGGACCGAGATCACAGCATCTTGGGGCAATGGCTCCAGCTACTCGCTGGGCACAATCGGCGCGCATCAGTTCATCAACGAGAACTTCCTGCTCGGCGGGATGGTCCAGTTCGACCGAGCTAGGGATGACCGCAACAACGCACGAGGCACCGGCTGGATGGTTGGCCCATACTTCGCCGCAAAAATGGCTGAACAGCCGCTCTACTTCGAGGGCCGCTTGCTCTATGGCCAAACCAGCAACCGTATCTCGCCACTGGGAACCTATACCGACGGCTTCTCGACCGAGCGCTGGCTGGCACAGCTGCGCGCTGAGGGCGAAATCCAGCAAGAAACCATCACCTGGATCCCGCTGCTGGACTTCACCCACACACGCGACCGCTCGAGGGCCTATACCGATAGCCTCGGCAATGCGATCGGTAGCCAGTCTGTGGCCCTGACACAGCTGACCAGTGGCATGGACTTCAGGGTGCCGCTACAATCAGATGCAGGCAGTCTGGAACTCACCGGCGGGGCATCGGCAATCTACTCGTCCACACGGGGCGGCTCAGCTGATTTCGAGAATGGCCGTGGGCGCGTTCACATGGGCATGAACTGGGACTCCGGGCAGGGAACCACAGTCCGGGCCGGCACCTTCTATGACGGCATCGGTTCGCGCTTCCGCAGCGTTGGCGGCAATCTGGGCGTCGATATCCGCTTCTGAGAAGCTGCCTCTCAAGAAGCGATCAAGCCCGCCCCTTCCTCCTTGGGGCGGGCTTTTTCATGGGGCCAATAGGTCTCAGCAATACCAACTACTGTCGGCCGCAATGCTGCATGTACGAAAGGCTGCGCATGCTGCGGCATGCCTGAATGTCGCTGCAATGGGCTCCGACCTGCCTTGCGGCGCTGCAGCATCCGAAACGCGGTCCGACCGGCAGTTATGCGGACCTTGCTGCCGTTCACACCATCCACGCGATGAACTTCGCGGTCGCAGCATCACCGACGTGTAGGGCGAGACCCGACCTTCGCTGCGCGGCTCACCAATGACCGCGTTGCGGAGAAAGCATTTGCGTCGAGAGATCATGGCCAATGGATACGTCAATGATACAATAGATACACATGACTCAGCAGGAATTAGAAGTCCACCCGGTCTATTAGTGTAGGCCCTTTCCAGCGCCCTAAGTACAGTGATCCATACCAGCCAAATAAGGGCCGACTTTCGAGTTCGTTCGTTCCAGTGTTCACGGCATCAATGCTCATGCCAATTAACTGGCTCGAAATTGATCTTATGTGGCGAGCGGCGGCCACGCTCCACTCTTCATCGATTCCGACAGCACTTCCGAATTTAAGGTCCCTTCGCGATTTGTGTGGGTTGCTGGTGGGCGGCGGATTGAATCTTCTACCAGATATTGTGGTCACAACATAAGGCGCGTCTGTCGCGGAGACCTCAAATATCGCAGCGTCAGACGCGCCGAGCCTGTTGAGCTGCGGCAGTTTTTTTGGATAGGGTGAAGCTTCCTGAAACCAGCGGATGAGGAGGCATTCATGGGTCCCGAGACAAGTTTGTTCACGACAGCTCTTGGCCTGCAGGCTCCGTGGAGTGTCACGGACGTACGTTTTGACGCCAAACTCAAAGAGATCCACTTTGACGTCCGCTTCAAGGCGGGAAGTCGATTTGCTTGTCCCTCCTGTGGCGCGCCCGATCAGCCCGTCCATGACACGCGATCCAGGATCTGGGAACACCTGCGTTTTTTCGAGCACAAGGCTTTCATCCATGCCGATGTGCCACGTGTTGCTTGCAGCCAATGTAGCAAGACCGGACAGGTTCCGGTCCCCTGGGCGCGCAGTGGCAGCGGTTTCAGTCAGTTGTTTGAAGCCTTTGTGATTGCGCTGGTGCGACAGATGCCGGTGAAGGCTGTTGCTGATATGCTTGATGTTGGTGACGATCGCCTCTGGCGGGTTCTTGACCATTACGTGTCGTCAGCGCGAGATCGCGAAGACTTCAGCGCCGTGACCGCCCTTGGGATTGACGAGACAGCTGCGCGCCGCGGGCATAATTACATCACCCTATTTCACGACCTTCTGGCCGGCAGGCTTCTCTTTGCCTGTGAAGGACGTGATGCAAAGACTGTGGCGGCTTTCGGTGAAGATCTGCGCGCCCATGGCGGTGATCCCGATGCCATCTCCGCTGCCTGTATCGATATGAGTAGGGCCTACATTTCTGGCGTCGCAAAGCATCTGCCGAACGCGGATGTTACCTTCGACCCATTCCATGTCATCCAACTGGCCAATGTGGCGCTTGAAGAGGTTCGCCGCGCCGAAGTACGCAGCAGACCTGAGTTGAAACACAGCCGCTGGATGTGGCTCAAGGACAAGAAGAGATGGACGAAGCGGCAGATCACACAGCATCATGATCTATCTCGGATGCACCTGAAAACAGGACGCGCGTTTCGCTTGAAAGAGGCTTTGCGCGACATCTTTGCTGAAGCCGAGTCCAAGGCAGAGGCCGAAGAACGGCTTACCGCCTGGTTTCAATGGGCGCGCCGCAGCAGGCTGCCAGCATTCAAGAAACTCGCTCTGACACTCAAGGCGCACTGGGATGGTATACTTAACGGTTTTGACAGCGATCTGAGCAACGGCGCTGTCGAAGCCATCAACGGCCTAATTCAGGCCGCAAAGGCTCGGGCGCGCGGGTATCGCAAAACCCGCAACCTCATCAACATGTCATACCTCATCGCAGGCAATCTCACCCACTTACCAGCGTCACCCTACCGCACAACATCTTGTGCCACAGGCAAATGAACGGAAACCAAGCCACCCACACAAACCGCGAAATAGCCGAATTTAAACACAATTCTTCTAAGCCTTTCTTCGGTTGGAGGATGTGTGTCAACCTCCTTTAGACCGGCATCGAGTCCCTCGAAAACTTCTTCGAAAAAAATTAGGCACAAGAAAAACTGAATTGCACCAATCGTAATGTGAAGCTTCTTTGAAGGATCAGTGAGAGCTTCCAATGCACCGAGGTCAGCCTCATACTCATGCTCCCAGCTTCTTTTGGCTGCTAGCCACCCCCTTTCAACCGAAGAAAGACTTGGTGACCGAGCTGCACGATAGGGTATTGCACCTTCTGCCAAATGCCCGAGCCTATGATGCGCGAACTCATGACCTATGACAAATTTCATCTGCTCAGAGACCATTCCCCACGTCCGCGCTAAAATTGCATCCGGGATAACGCCACGTGGATCCATGTCAAAGTCAAGAGTCTCATCTAGTGTCATTGTTCGAGCTGCTATCATAAGTGCGGCGGACTTTACGTCATCCGGCACATCGTCAAACCCGAATAAATCACTTAACCCAATATTCATGAAGAATAATGGCTATTTCGCGGTTTGTGTGGGTGGCTTGGTTTCCGTTCATTTGCCTGTGGCACAAGATGTTGTGCGGTAGGGTGACGCTGGTAAGTGGGTGAGATTGCCTGCGATGAGGTATGACATGTTGATGAGGTTGCGGGTTTTGCGATACCCGCGCGCCCGAGCCTTTGCGGCCTGAATGAGGCCGTTGATGGCTTCGACAGCGCCGTTGCTCAGATCGCTGTCAAAACCGTTAAGTATACCATCCCAGTGCGCCTTGAGTGTCAGAGCGAGTTTCTTGAATGCTGGCAGCCTGCTGCGGCGCGCCCATTGAAACCAGGCGGTAAGCCGTTCTTCGGCCTCTGCCTTGGACTCGGCTTCAGCAAAGATGTCGCGCAAAGCCTCTTTCAAGCGAAACGCGCGTCCTGTTTTCAGGTGCATCCGAGATAGATCATGATGCTGTGTGATCTGCCGCTTCGTCCATCTCTTCTTGTCCTTGAGCCACATCCAGCGGCTGTGTTTCAACTCAGGTCTGCTGCGTACTTCGGCGCGGCGAACCTCTTCAAGCGCCACATTGGCCAGTTGGATGACATGGAATGGGTCGAAGGTAACATCCGCGTTCGGCAGATGCTTTGCGACGCCAGAAATGTAGGCCCTACTCATATCGATACAGGCAGCGGAGATGGCATCGGGATCACCGCCATGGGCGCGCAGATCTTCACCGAAAGCCGCCACAGTCTTTGCATCACGTCCTTCACAGGCAAAGAGAAGCCTGCCGGCCAGAAGGTCGTGAAATAGGGTGATGTAATTATGCCCGCGGCGCGCAGCTGTCTCGTCAATCCCAAGGGCGGTCACGGCGCTGAAGTCTTCGCGATCTCGCGCTGACGACACGTAATGGTCAAGAACCCGCCAGAGGCGATCGTCACCAACATCAAGCATATCAGCAACAGCCTTCACCGGCATCTGTCGCACCAGCGCAATCACAAAGGCTTCAAACAACTGACTGAAACCGCTGCCACTGCGCGCCCAGGGGACCGGAACCTGTCCGGTCTTGCTACATTGGCTGCAAGCAACACGTGGCACATCGGCATGGATGAAAGCCTTGTGCTCGAAAAAACGCAGGTGTTCCCAGATCCTGGATCGCGTGTCATGGACGGGCTGATCGGGCGCGCCACAGGAGGGACAAGCAAATCGACTTCCCGCCTTGAAGCGGACGTCAAAGTGGATCTCTTTGAGTTTGGCGTCAAAACGTACGTCCGTGACACTCCACGGAGCCTGCAGGCCAAGAGCTGTCGTGAACAAACTTGTCTCGGGACCCATGAATACCTCCTCATCCGCTGGTTTCAGGAAGCTTCACCCTATCCAAAAAAACTGCCGCAGCTCAACAGGCTCGGCGCGTCTGACGCTGCGATATTTGAGGTCTCCGCGACAGACGCGCCTTATGTTGTGACCACAATATCTGGTAGAAGATTCAATCCGCCGCCCACCAGCAACCCACACAAATCGCGAAGGGACCAGAATAATGCATATCTGACCACTTCTGAGACAACTATAACTGACCCGCCTTCGGTATTCATGCATAGCGCTTCTGGATTGTTGTTGAGAACGTATCCAAAGGGGATCCAGTCAGAAATAATCCTTGACGTTTCATCAATGCTATCCAAGTATTCAAGGAAATCTGACCTATGCGGATCCTCTAGCAAGTTGGCAATTCTTCCAGACTCCAGTCTATGTCTGGCAACTCTATATAGCCGAGTGTGATCAAGCAGCGGCTCAGCTTTCAGCCGGTTGAAAAAATCACTCGACGTTTTCGGAGCTGTGAGCGAGGCGTGAAGATCTGGGTCCCCTCGTGAAATCGTGCCATACCAAAATTGATCGTTTTCTTCTGGAGTAAGCATATCACCCTGCGGCCAATTATATAATTCACTCAATGATCGCGCTTGCTCGCGCGAGGAAAGATTTCAGCAATGTATTAGGCAACTATAGTTCTTCTTGCTTTCTTCTTTTCGGTGTAGTCGGAATTTAACGCGATATCTTAACAATCTACCTTTTCCGTTGGATGCAATAAAGTGGAAAACTCAATCTTCTCGTCATGCAACCAGTGGGTTTCGAGCGTTGCTGCGCGTACCTCTGGGAGCGAGGGTGAGTTTCGCCAGTTTTGTTGTTCAGAACAAGTCACCAACATAGATGTGATCTCGATCGCGCGGTCGGCGGAGGGTCATGCAGACTATGCCGGCTGGTCCTGCGGCACGTCAAAGATCACGTCTGGTGTTCGCTAGACCCTCTACGCATGTGGAAAGGGCGAGGCCTATTGCAAACCCATTGTGAATGCCCAGGATGGTCTGGGACCAGTCATTCGCTGCGCGGGGCACGAGCGGCGGTTCTGGGCCGGGTGCGTCATTGGATGCGCCAGCGCAAGGAGCGGGAGGGCGGCGCAAATGTTGCGGCATCGTGCCCGCCCCAGCCGCCGGGTTAACCGAGTAGGCTGCGCTCATTGAATCCTCGGCGCATCAGCGCTATCCAATCGAACCAGGGCATCGACCCCAAATGATGGTCCAAGTAGACGCCCAATGTCGGAGCGCTGGAATTTAAAAGGTAGCTCACATTGGCACAGTATCTGCACAATTCTGATCCAAATTCGCTTTCTCTACGCCTGACACCCCATGGACACCTTGTTGCGGACACGAGCGATGCTGGTCCGCTGGCCGAAGCGTTTGCTCAAGGGGAGGGCTATGGCCTCCTGCGTCTGGGGGCCGGGACAACCAAAGTCTTGTCACCTGACCTTGCGTGGTGGCGCAATTTCGCGCGCCGCGCCGTTTGGGCCTTGTGCCATCAGGCGAGCACGAATGTTTCTCCACCAGAAGCCGAGCTTGCGGCCATGGTGACGACAGTGCCGATGATGAAGGGGGCGGAATATGTGACTGCCGATGTGCTGTCTCGTCTTTGGCAGCAGATAGTGGCAGCCGTTGCGAAAGAAGCGGGGTCCGACTTACCAGGTTTTTTGTCTGCCCTGAACCCAGCATGGAACACAATCGGGAGGGTGCATTTCAACTTGGCAGAAAACCGCGGGGACCCCGACTTTCCCTTTGCGTTCATGGCCAGTTATACGACCGAACTCGCGGCTAGCGGTCAAGCGCGGCACGTGCCGCTAGGTCAGGCGCTACATGACTATGCCGACGATCATTCACGGCTCTTGAATTTGTTACTCCCTGTCAGCCGTGCCAGCCAATCATGTGCATGGTTGAAGGAAATGGTGGAGGATGGGGGAATATACCATCCCTTGAGGTGGACACCCGCCAATGCCGCGCGCTTACTGGATAGTGCGCCTGATCTTGGTGCTGCCGGAATTGTTTTGCGCATGCCCGCAGGTTGGACCGCCGCACGGCCACCACGGCCTAAGGTCACGGCCTCTATCGGTAGTGGAACGCCTTCTTCTGTTGGGCTCGATGGGCTGCTGGACTTCCGTATGGAGGTTACGCTGAACGGTGAGGCTCTATCGGATGAAGAGATGAATGCGCTGCTGTCTAGTGCTGACTCACTGGTAATGCTGCGGGGGCAATGGGTCGAGATTGATCGCGACCGCATTGAGCGCGAAATGCAGCGCTTCAAAGCTGCCGAAAACCTGGCGGCAAGCGAAGGTTTGTCGTTTCTGGAAGCGATGCGCCTGATGTCTGGGGTCGCCATTGCAGGAGATGATGTTGACGAAGCTACACGCCAATGGTCCCAGATCACTGCGGGCCCATGGTTAGCCGAGACATTAAGGAATTTGCGCGCTCCTTCTGGTGAAGGATATCCCGGCGTGAAACTGAAGGCGCGCCTACGCCCCTATCAAAAAGCCGGTGTCCACTGGCTGCACATGCTGACAGGGTTGGGCCTGGGAGCTTGCCTGGCCGATGACATGGGCCTTGGCAAAACCATACAGGTGCTGGCGCTGCTCGTGGCACACCAGGGCAAGGGCCCTTGTCTGCTGGTGGCCCCGGCATCACTGCTGGCGAACTGGGCGGCGGAAATCGATCGTTTTGCCCCGGATCTACGCGCCCAGATCGTTCATCCCTCGTCGATGTCAAAGGATCAAATGACGACCCTTTCTGACTTCAGTGAGATTGACTTGGTGATCACGTCCTACGGCACATTGCTACGTCAACCGGCGTTGACGGCAACAGACTGGAAGTTTCTGGTTCTTGATGAGGCGCAAGCAATCAAGAATCCCAAAGCCAAACAAACCAAAGCCGTTAAATCTATCAAGGCCAAATCCCGCATTGCTCTCACAGGTACACCGGTTGAAAACCATTTGGGGGATTTGTGGTCGATCTTCGATGTGATCAATCCTGGTTTGCTAGGAAGTGACAAGCAGTTTTCCCGCTACGTCAAAACCCTTGCAGCGCGTGAGCACAATGCCTTTGGACCGTTGCGGGAATTGGTGCAACCCTACATCCTGCGCCGAATGAAGACTGACCCATCGGTGATTTCTGATCTGCCCGACAAGACCGAAGTCAAGGCCCATTGCATGCTCAGCCGCAAGCAGGCGGCTCTCTATGCCCAGACGGTAGAGCAGTTGGCCGAGGCGCTAAGTACCGCGTCGGGGATTGAAAGAAAAGGGTTGGTTCTGGCCACCATCATGCGGCTTAAACAGATCTGCAATCACCCCTCGCAATGGTTGAATGACGGGGGGTGGAGCGAGGCTGATAGCGGCAAGTGGTTGCGTCTGCGCGAAATTGCCGAGGTTGTCGCTGCTCGGCAAGACAAGATGCTTGTGTTCACTCAATTTCGTGAAGTAACCGCCCCGCTTCACGACTACCTCACCGAGATATTCGGGCGACCTGGCTTGGTGCTCCATGGGAACACACCAGTCAAAGCGCGAAAGTCACTGGTCAAGGCTTTCCAAGAGGACGAAAATGTACCGTTTTTCATACTGTCTTTGAAGGCGGGTGGGTCTGGTCTAACCCTGACAGCAGCTTCGCATGTGGTGCATTTTGATCGTTGGTGGAATCCGGCGGTAGAAAATCAGGCCACAGACCGCGCTTTCCGCATCGGACAGAAGCGCAATGTATTGGTTCATAAGTTTGTCTGCGCCGGAACCGTCGAGGAAAAAATTGATGCTATGATCGAGTCAAAGAAATCCTTGTCAGAGGAAGTGCTGGGGGGATCAGCCGAAATGAACTTGACCGAAATGACCGATGACGCTTTGCTGCGCCTCGTCGCCCTTGATCTTGCATCGGTCTCAAAGGAGTAAGTTCCATGTCGCAGTGGGGTCGATATGTGCCAGTGGCTGAACGCAGAAGAAAAGCTGAACGGGCAATGGCCAAACTGCGCAAGGCGGGGCACCCTGTTTCACCTGTTGCTATCTCTGGTCGTACGATCGCAACCACAGCCTGGGGCAAGGCATGGTGCAGCACCATGGAGAGTTTTGGCGATTATAACAGCCGCCTGCCACGCGGTCGTACCTATGTGCGTAACGGCTCGGTCGTCGACCTACAGATCACCTCTGGACAGGTAACCGCGAACGTCGCTGGTTCCTCGCTTTATACAGTTAAAATAACAATTGAGCCGCTGCCAAAAGACCATTGGAAAGCTCTGCGCGACGACTGCGCCAATGGCATCGACTCTTTGGTCGATCTGCTGCAAGGCAAATTGTCAAAACCAGTTATGGAGCGATTATGTCAGCCAGGTACGGGGCTGTTTCCTAAGCCTTCAGAGATCAAGCTTTCCTGTACCTGTCCTGATTGGGCGTCCATGTGCAAACATGTTGCTGCGACTATCTACGGCATTGGTGCGCGTCTTGATCAACAACCCGAACTTCTCTTTGTTCTACGCGGGGTCAACCATCAGGATTTAATCGCTAATATCGACCTTAAAACGCCGCTTGCGAAACCTTCTCCGTCACCAGATAATATTCTGAAGACTGATGATATGGCCGCCTTGTTTGGCCTGGATATGGAAGAGGCGGCACCCGTAAAGGAGCCGATTCCGAAAATCGCCCCGGCCGTAAAGAAAAAACCACGCGCAAAGAAGCCCAGATCTAATTGAACGGCTCGACAGGTCTCTTTTGGCCGACCGTACGCGGAAGATCATCCAGGCTCACGCCGAGCGCATCGGACAGCGCGCGCAGGGTCGTGATAGAGCCCTGCTTTCTACCGGTCTCAATTTCGGCAATTGTCACACGGTTCACGCCCGCCTTTTCGGCGAGGGCGTCTTTCTGTCAGGCCGCGCAGGTTGCGGTAGACGCGCAAGGCGATTTCGCCGTTAAGCAGTCGGTTCGCGCAATCCGCTGGGATCAGTTCATCCTCACCGGCCGAAAGCGTGACCTTGGTGCGGTCATAAAGGTCCAATATGATGGTTAAGGGTACAGTGACACGAGATGTTTTGCCTGGAAAAACCCTGGCGGTTATTCTGACAGCGCAGCGTCATCCCCCTGATCTAATGGATCCAAAGGTGCTTGTGCCAGACCAGCATCCTGTAATTGCTCCGGGTCCGGCAGATCGGCGAGCGAGGTCAGATCAAACGCGGCCAGAAACGCGTCTGTGGTCACGAATGTATAGGGCGCCCCGCGGCGGGGTTCGCGAGGTCCCGGCGCGATCAGGTCACGCTCGGACAGCCGCCCGATCAGATCGCGGCTGATGTCCTTGCCAAAGATATCTTTCAGCCCGTCGCGGCTGATGGGCTGGTGATAGGCGATTGCGGCCAGAACAGCCACATCATGGTCGCTTAGATTCAAGGCCTGCTCTGTAGCATCAGCTGCCGCGCGGATGGCGGGGCCATAAGCCGCGCGCGTGCGCAAAAGCCACCCGTTGCCACATTTGGCAATTTCATAGGGGCGGGTTTCCACGTCAGCCCTCAAATCCTCGATCAGCAGATCGACTGAGGCTCCCTGCCCCACCACGCGGGCCAGATCTTCGCGCGCGACCGGCGCAGCGCTTGCAAAGAGCACCGCCTCGATGCGCTTCATCCATTCCCGCCAGCGCAGCTCTGGCGGCAGATCAGACAAGTCGCGGTCAAAATCGGGCGCGCGCTTTTTTGCCATGTCACAACCCGTAGAGCCGGAAAGCGTCCCGCCCGGTCAATTCGCGCAGAGCGCCCAAATCCACCAGCCGGTCGCAAAACCGCCGTGCCGCACGATCCGACATCAGCACGGTCAGCGCCGACGGGGCAATGGCATCGCGGCTCAAGACCATATCAACCCCCCTGTCCGCCTGTTTGCTCCGCAGCTTGGGGGCCACCGCATGCAACTGCGCGGCGCGGCGCGTCAGATCGGTGGCGAGAGACAGCGCATCACCGGTCGCGCGCAGCAAAGCTTTGTAACAGGCCAGACGCAGATCATCACCGCGCAATGTCAGATCGCGGCGTGGCAGATGCGCCCCCAAGAGCGCGATCAGATGCGTCCAGCCCAGGGCGCGCGCCAGTGCGGCATCGGCCAAAATCAACGCGGGCAGATGATCGCGCGGGGCATCGGTCAAAACCGCCTCGATTATATGGGCCGCCTGCGCCACCGGATCGCCGGCCGCAGCCTTGCGCCAAAGCGCGAGCTGCGGTGCGCCCAAACCTGGAAAGACGCGCTGCAAACTGGCCTCGGACACAGGGCGCGCGCTCGCGCGGTGCCAGGCCAGTGCAATGTCGCCTGCAGGCCCGGGCTGTTCCCCGGGCCGCAACAGGCACAGGATATCGCGCAGCGCCGCTTCGCGTTCAGGGCGGCCAGAGAGCGATACTGTATGCGCTGCAGCCGTCAGCGAGAGCCGCGCCCGCCACGCGGCCTGTGGCAGGGACGGGTTAGACCTTGCGACATCCAGCAAAGCCAGCGCCGCGCCGGCGTAAAGCCCCGCGCTTTCAGGGGCGTCACTTGGGGCGCGCGCCAGCCAGTCCGGCAAGCGGCGGGGCCAGAGGTCGGGGTCGGATTGCAGGGCGCGTGTCATGATTTTGGATAGCGTATCGCGGCGGATAATGCCAGCTATAAGAGCAATAAGCGCCGTATCTTGCAACGCCCTGCTACGTCCAGTAAGATTGCATTATCGGACGTAATGGGGCATGCTGCAGGCCAGTCTCAAAATTACCGGTTTTTCGGGGAAAGTATGTCGGAAGAACACGAGAAATCGATCTCAGCGTCCATGG
Organism: Roseinatronobacter monicus; assembly: GCF_006716865.1. Classification (NCBI taxonomy): domain Bacteria; kingdom Pseudomonadati; phylum Pseudomonadota; class Alphaproteobacteria; order Rhodobacterales; family Paracoccaceae; genus Roseinatronobacter; species Roseinatronobacter monicus. Next base: position 59,336 of record NZ_VFPT01000004.1, read on the forward strand.
ACACGGTTGAAAGTACTCAGCGCGACGAGAGCGCGCAAGAAAAAAGTGATGGCAATCGCGCTCAGAGGCAGCAAACGGATCACGGGTTAACAAGGACGACCAGGCCGATCAGTTTGGCGGAGAGGCCTTGAGTCTCCTTCCTTTGCAGGTGGCTCAAACCCCGTCGATAAGAATATCCAGGGCACGCTTCAACGCGTCGCGATGGTGGGCCAAGGATCCGATAGCCTGTCGCAACTCTCCCCCGGGAACCGCGGCCAGTTCCTGGACCCGGACGATCCATGTCGCCCCGTCCACCTCGACATACGGCGTCAGGCCCGGAAAGGCCGCATATTGCCCCGCGTCGCGCAAAGGGGCGACGATGCGGGATGCCTCGATGCCGATCAGGTCGGTTTGCAGGTCCACCACAAGCTGCCCACATGTCAGACGATAAAGATCAAATTGCGCCATTCACTGCGCGCCTTAGAAGCTTCTGAACCGGGACAGCGCCAGGCCCTCTTTCTCGATTTCCTCAGCATAGGCGGTGATCGCTGCGCTGTTCTCCTGACGCCAGCGCCGGTTCCGTTCGACCTTCGCGGCCTCGACAATCGCCGCTTCGGCAAGGCGCGACATGTTGAGGCCAAGCGCGCGCGCCGTTTCCGCGACATCAGCATTCAGCGTCAGATTAACCTTTACGCGTCCCATCGAACCCTCTCGGAGCTTATGTATGACTAAGGAGTATATATCACGCGTATCGCCGGAGCAAGACGAGACGAGCGGCATCGACCTGCCCGCGCATGTTGCGGGCTCTGGCGTGCTTGATCGCCTTGTGGATACTGCGCGGGACTATGCAAGCGCTGCGGCGTCCGACAATACGCTGAAAGCCTATGCCAAGGATTGGGCGCATTTCGCGCGCTGGTGCCGGATGCGCGGCGCGGACCCCCTGCCCCCGTCGCCGGAACTTGTGGGCCTCTATATCGCTGATCTGGCCGCACCACAGGGCCACGGTCCAACCAAGCCCCCTGCCCTATCGGTTGCCTCCATCGAGCGCCGTTTGTCTGGCTTGGGTTGGGGCTATGCGCAGCGCGGGCTACAGCTTGATCGCAAGGATCGCCATATCGCCACTGTGCTGGCCGGTATTCGGCGCAAACATGCGCGCCCACCCGTGCAGAAAGAGGCTATTCTGGCCGATGACATTCGCGCCATGGTCGCCACCCTGCCCCATGACCTGCGCGGCCTGCGCGATCGGGCCATCCTGCTGATCGGCTTTGCGGGCGGGTTGCGACGATCAGAGATCGTCAGCCTGGACCGGCACAAGGATGACACGCTTGATAGCGGCGGCTGGATCGACATCCTTGACGGCGGCGCGCTGGTCACCCTGCGCGGCAAGACCGGCTGGCGCGAGGTCGAGATCGGGCGCGGCAGCAGCGACCAGACCTGCCCTGTGCATGCGCTCGAGCAATGGCTGCATTACGGGCGGATCAGTTTTGGGCCTATATTCACGGGCGTCACCCGCGATGGCAAACGCGCGCGCGAGACTCGTCTGAATGACAAGCATATCGCGCGGCTGATCAAGGCCTGCGTGCTGGATGCAGGTCTGCGCCCCGATCTGCCCGATGCGGAGCGCGTGAAGCTCTATTCCGGCCATTCTTTGCGCGCGGGTCTGGCCAGCAGTGCCGAGGTGGATGAGCGCTATGTGCAGAAACAACTGGGCCATGCCAGCGCCGAGATGACCCGCCGCTATCAGCGCAGGCGTGACAGGTTCCGCGTCAATCTCACCAAAGCGGCGGGGTTGTGAGCAACCTGCCCTGCCGCAGGCGCATGTTTGGGCGTTATCACTGTAGCCGCTCTGCGATCCACATCTTGATCAGCGCCTGACGGGTAATACCGAGTTTTTGGGCCTGACGATCCAGACCAGTGACAACCCAAGCCGGGAAATCCACGTTCACGCGCTTGGCTTCAACATTAAGGCGCCGCGCCTTTGTCCAATCGACATGGGCGGACATGTCCTCACCCGCATCGAACCGTTCGTCAAACTCAGTCGCTTTCATAATGGTCAATCTCCTGTCTGCGGGCGCGGCGCACTGATATGATCCGCACGCGGTCATTCCGGTATGTGTAGACAGCCGTCCAGTGCCTGCCTCCGATCATGCCAACCGCAAGAAAGCGCGGCTCATCCATGACATTGGCCGGCGCCTCGATCAGATAAGGATCATCCCAGAGAGACTGGGCCTCATCAAAGTCGATCCCGTGCTTTGCACGGTTCGCGGCACTCTTGTCGGGATCATACTCGAACTTCATGATAATCAATATACGCCGAAAAAGTATAATTACTATACCTATTCAGTAGGGCATTTCGAAAGAAGCTGACCGCGCCCCTCCACCCATCGCCGCGCGGGCCGTTGGTGGGGCTGTAGCAAAAAAGCGGCATGGCGGCCAGGCAAGTGCTTAGGTTGCGTTTGAGTGAAGTATATTGCAACACAGCCAGAGACGCGCAACGCGCTATAAGCCAACCCGCATAGGAAACGAGATGCTGCCACATAAAATTCAGACCCTGTTGGGTGAGTTGCCACGAAACCTTGAGGCACATGGCGCGCGGACAGCATTCAAGCGCGTCGCTCAAGCCTTGATGTCGCAGCCAGATTTGGCGGTGAATGTTGTTGAGGTTATAGGCCAGTTTAACGCTCCAAAAGACGAAGAAGAGCGGGTGACCGTGCTTTTGTCTTCAACGCTGGATGAAGCCCGCATGACGCGAGAAAATGGCAAGACGGCGGGAACTACCTTCATCAACCACCTCGAAAATGCGCTTTTGACTCTTAAGGATAAGGGTACTTTGAGCGATTCGGGACGTTTCGCACTCGCATCCTGCTGGATAAGAGCAGGGTTAGTGGCACCAGAGGCCTTGGCAGGGGACTTTGCCATCCCCGACGATATGCAGGATGATTTTGATCTTTCGGACATGCCAGACCTTGGCCCGATCATCGACAAAATGCTTAGGGAGGTGTCGGGAGGCGATACGGATAGTCTTTCTGCGCTTCATGCAGGTTTTTCCGAACTGATAGCCACCTTGCCCGCGCCCATTAGAAAGGCAGTCACCCACAAGGTTGTAGCGCGGCCAAAACCGATTTTGGGCGAACTCGGGTGCGCCTTATTGCTCGATGGCCGACACGAGATCCGGCAAGGCGCGCTGGACGGACTGAATGAGCGGCTTGATGCCGATGCAGTGCCGTCGGAACTCATCGGACGACTCACCGTTATCCGCAGTTGGGTTGAAGACGACGAAACACAATCCGGAATAGATGCGATTGTCCGGAAGGCTTTGCGCAAAGGTGCCGTACCTGCACCCACGAAGAAAGAACCAAAGATCCATCGCGCCTTCTCCAGTCTAATTGACGGCACAGGGGCACAAAGCATTACGGTCGCCTTTCAAATTGGCGGCATGCGCAACGTCGCAGTGGTTCTGATAAAGCAGGGGTTTGGGATTAAGGACGCCTATGTGATCCCCTGTCAGAGCGCCACCGAACAGCGCCGCCTGATCGATATGATCGCCTCGCAAGTCGAAACACGTGACGTACCAGTCAGTTATGTTGCCAACGCAATTGGGCTTGGCCTGTCAGACGGCCTGCAGAACGGCCATCCGCCCGCAGCCGGGTTGGTAAATGTTGTCCAATCGCTTGGCTTTTCCGAACTTCGACCAGTCCCCGCGTCCATAGCAGACATTGTCGCTCTAGCGGATACAGAGGATCAGCTTCGCGAGATGTCCGCGCAAGCCAAGGGGCGCTTGATCACTGCAAGTGCCGATTGGGACAGTCAATTTCCCATGATTTCTGAAAGCTGGTACGAGGATAGTGACAGCGTCACTGACGCGATTGAGGGCGCGAAAACCTCTGTCGCCCTGAAACGCGCCATCTGGAAGGCATTCGAAGACCGGCGTGCCCATTGGAGCAGCGTGATCGCCCGCATGGGACATTTGCTTCATGCTTCCGCTGATGACAGAGCGATCCAGTTTGCCGCCGTTGCCAGGGCGCTTGACGAGGGACGGGACTTGAAGAAAACCCCAATAATGGAGACCATCTTTGGCTACTCTTTCCAGGTTTGGTTACATGAAAACGTGATCGGGGATGGTTCTCAAGATAGCAATGAATTCGCTCCGTTTGAAATAACCAGTGGCCCCGCACCAGCGGGCCTGAAAATGCCTGACTTGCAACCGGAGAAACCAGACGAACTCGGCAAGCTACTGAAACCTGCGGGGCTGACAGAATGGTGGGTCGACGGCTATTTGATGGGGGTATGCACGGCGCCCGAATTCGTGCCACCCGGATCATGGGCTCAGGTTTTGATGAATGTCATCGGGCCTGAAATCGATAACGACAAAAAGCTGGAACGAATACTCGAACTGTTGATGCTGCGCTACAACGGGGCGTTGACCATGCTCCGTACGCCAATAGGTGTAAGCCTGATCCCAGAACATGAACCGCTGATCTCGATTTGGGCAGACGGATACCTAACAGCTTGGGAGGGAAACAAAGTGTACTGGCCAGAGTCACGACTTGGCGGGCAAGACAAAACCTCCAGGATTCTGCTAGAAAGTGCAGCTGCTTGGCAGGGTGATATAGATAGCTTCAGAAAACACATCCCAAACTGGCTAAGGCAAAGGTTTGCAGCTCAGAAGGGAATATTGTGATTGTCACTGCCAGGGCAGCATCAGCGGCTACAAACGGTCGTTTATTGGCAGTATCCGTAACTGCAAAAGGCAGGATTTGATGCCGTTGATAGGGTATGCGCGTGTATCTACTGAGGATCAGACCCCCCTGCCCCAGTCGCAGGCGCTGAAATCAGCGGGCTGTGTCGAAATCCATGAGGAACGGGCTTCTGGCGGTGATCGTGCACGGCCTGTGCTGACGCGGGTGCTGGAGCGCGTTGGCAAGGGCGACACCCTGGTGGTGGTGCGCATCGACCGGCTGGCGCGGTCACTGTCGCATTTGCTGGAGGTGATTGAACGGCTGGAGAGTAAGGGCGCGTTCTTTCGGTCAATCCAGGACCCGATCGACACCGCATCCCCGCAGGGCAAGTTCACGCTGCAGGTGCTGGGCGCCGCGGCCGAGTTCGAACGCGCCCTGATCCGGGAGCGCACCAAGGCTGGGCTTGCCAGCGCGCGAATGAAGGGGCGGGTCGGCGGAAACCCTGGCCTGCGCGCGCGGGATCCCGCTGCGCTACGCAAGGTGCGGCTTGCACGACAGGACGGCTACATGGAACGCCTGAATGAAACCGCGCAGGACTGGGTGCCCCATGTGCGTCGGCTACGCCCCGATCTGGCTTGGGAGGATGTGGTGCGCATCATCAACAGCACCCTGCCCGAGGCCCGGCGCTGGACGCAAAGCCGTCTGCTGCGCGCTGTGAACGCCTTTGTCCGCGATGGCTTCCTCCCCGCGACCGTGCTTGATCGCGCGGGCCCGCGTGCACGAGATGACCGCCTGCCCGCCATCGTGGCGGGCATCAAGGGCGCGGATCCAGACATCACGCTTCAGACGATCTGCACCCGGCTGGAGAATATGCGTGAGCGCACACCACGTGGCCGGACAAGCTGGCAGCCATCATCAGTGAAAATGTTACTGGAGCGGGCCACGAAGCTTGGACTCGTCTAGCGACAAATGTCGTCTGTGGCGATTCGCTGATAGACTCCACCACGACCCTTAGGGGCCGGATGCCACGACACCACAATATGTTCGATCACCTCCATCGCCCAAACTGAATCAATATTACTTATCAAGCACTTAGATTAGAAGAGGGCACATTGAACCAAGCTGTATTCACATTCACCATCTACGTCTCGAAAAAAAATTGTTGTCTGGAGCTAAGTTGCGTGTCATGTGTCTCATAGTCGCACAAAAGCGATAATCGCGCGATTTGGCGACGAAACACAATCGACCCGCCAAGAGGTCAAGAGGGCAGCATGAACGGCAAGGCAGAATTCTCTGATACGAAATCCATCGCGGCTTCCATTTCGGCCAACGCTGCGCGCCTTTCTGAAGCCCTAGATCACCATATGCGCAATAGCTTTCAACCGGAAAGCAGAAAAAAGCTACGCAAGTTCCACCCAGCCGAAGTTTCCGAGTTGACAGGCATCAGCATGTCAAACCTTAGAACGCGCCATCAAGAAGGCGACTTTCCCGATGTCGAAACGGACTCTCGAGGCAGGCGTCTTTATTCTGCAATAGAGATCGATCAAATCCGTCGAGTGATGGCGAGGACTGGTCGCAATGGTGAAGCATATTTGCCGGGTCGGCGCGATGGCGACGCTCTTCAGATATTTTCTATTGTAAATTTCAAAGGCGGGTCCAGTAAGACGACGACCGCCATTCACCTCGCTCAACGCTACGCTCTCAGAGGCTATCGCGTGTTGGCCGTCGACATGGACCCCCAAGCCAGTCTCACAACAATGTTCGGATACCGACCAGAGATTGAATTTGCTGAAAGCGGTACGGTTTATGATGCTCTCAAGTATGAAGATCCGATACCCATGAGTCAGGTGGTTCGCAAAACTTACTTTCACAACCTTGATCTTGCACCGGCGGGATTACTGTTGTCAGAGTACGAAACCGAAACGGCCTACGCGCTTCAGCACAAAGTCGATCCGCCCTTTACGCAACGTTTGGCAATTGCGCTCGATGAGATAGAGGCCAACTACGATTTGGTGATAATCGATTGCCCGCCCCAGTTGGGCTTCACCACAATGACGGCTCTACTTGCATCGACCGGTCTATTGATCACGGTCGTGCCGAGCATGCTGGACGTTGCATCAATGGCCCAATTTCTCGAGATGGCCGGCGAAACAGTCAGAACCTTAGAACAAGCGACCGGGCCTATAGACTGGTCGTTCCTTAAATATCTCGTCGCCAGATTCGAACCGACCGACGTTCCACAATCACAGATGGCCGGATTCCTGAGGTCAATTCTGCTCGACCAGGTTCTCAACACACCCATGCTAAAGTCCACCGCAATATCAGATGCTGGGATGACACAACAGACAATCTACGAATTGGAACCTAGCCAAGTGGTCAAGAAGACCTTGGACAGGATCCTTGAGAGCGTGAACGGCGTCGCTGACGAGTTCGAAAAAACAATTCAACAGGCTTGGGGGAGAAGGGTCGAGTAATGGCACGTAGAAACTTGTTCCAGCCCCCTCCCCCACCGAGCTCTGCCGACGAGGTGGCTGCAGGTGAATTGAAACCTCGGTTTCCTAACACCGGCGCTATGAGCGGGGTAAAATCAACCTTGAAAGACCTTTCCAGCAACGCCGTGCGGGAAATACCAGCTGATCTAATCGAAGAAGACGGGCCAAGAGATCGGCTTGCCTTTCCCGACTCCGATGTCGCCTCACTTGCGGCGAGCATCAAGGAACACGGACAACAGGTGCCAATTATGGTCCGTCCGCTCGCGGACAAGCCTGGCCGCTACAAGATTGTGTACGGCCGTCGCCGTCTGCGCGCCCTACAATCGATAGGACTGGCCGCCAGAGCACTTGTGCGCACGCTGTCAGACGAGGAGGCGATCCTGGCCCAAGGCCAGGAGAATTCGCATCGATTGGACCCAAGCTTCATCGAAAAGGCCTTATTTGCAGCGCAACTCAGCGACAATGGTTATGATCAACCAGTAATCCTCGACGCTCTCGCAATTGACAAGCCAATGCTATCGCGAATGACCAAGGTTGCCCGTACAATACCCGAGACCGTGATACATATGATCGGCTCGGCGCATGGTGTCGGACGTCGCCGCTGGGAGCACTTGGCAGACAAGATTAAAGACAGCAATGCTGACTTAGTTCAGATAGCCTCTGACCTGGGTTTGGATAAGATACCCACTTCAGATGACCGCTTTGCGCGCATCGTCGATGCCATTTCGAGGAGTGACAAAGCTGCAAGTCCCACAAAGTCATCGCCACACATGATCGTTTCAGACGACGGAAAGACGTTTGCGGAGGTCAAGGATAGCCCACGTGCTTTGACAGTGAAGATGTCGAAAGTTGACACCCCGGAATTCACTCAATGGATGCTAGACAACGCAGAAGTCGAGTTGAAGGGCCTCTATGAGGCATGGAAGTCAGACCAGAAGTTCGGCTGACAGACTAACGAGCAGAGCAACAAAAGGAGCACGAGAAACAGCCAGAAAAGAAAGAGCCCCCCAAGGTCAACCTCGGAGAGCCCAATCTGTTCTTAGCACCATCAGATGTACCAGCTTCTCCGTAACAGTCAACAACAACCAAATCGGTTGAACGATGATTTGTTGCCTTTTCACAAGAAAATCGGAAGATCTGGGCCTTTCCCGACAGGTTATCGTGGAAAAATAATGGCATTCAAGCAGGTATCCGCCTCCATGGGAGAGCGGTCAGAGAGTCTATTGTCCGCGGACAATCACCGCCCAGAGCGTCACATCGTCATCGACACACTGCGTCAGGCAGCCCCATTGATTGGTCTTAAGGCGCCAGTCATCGCGACACTAGATGTGATGCTATCGTGTCTCCCACCAACCAGGCAGCACAATACAGTCTTTGCGTCAAACGCTACGCTTGCGTTTCGCCGAAACGGAATATCAGACCGAACAATTAGGCGTCATGCCGCAATTCTCCAAGAACTCGGACTGCTTGAACGCCGCGACAGCGCCAACCGGAAGAGATTCTGCCGTCAAAACTTAGCCGAGGGCACGGCCCTTAGATTCGGGTTTGACCTTACTCCGTTGTTTGAGCGCTTCGCAGAACTTTCTAAGCTTGCTGCACAGGCCGCTCATGAAAACAATCAAAAGTCCTATCTGAAAGCAAAAATTCGAGCCGCGGCAAACGCTATACTGGACGCTGAACCGAGCAACGTAGACGCAACGGCAGCTATACGATCGCTCCGCAGAAGCCTTTCATTGGAGGATTGCCTCAATCTTCTAAACAGCCTCGACTTTGAAGCCATTGAAGCCGAGCAGCCTTGCGACAAAAGTAGCGTGCAAAAAGAAAAAATGTCCGGCAACGACGGCCAAAATGTCCGCCACCATCATAACTCACAAAAAGAACATACTGATATAGAAAGTGAGCAAAAATCAACCGCTCACCCAAAAGACCCCAAACCATTTCAAATTAGTGTTCTGGAGATACTAAGTGCATGTCCAGAGGCCGCACAGTTTTGTGTCGAGCCAGTGAAAACGATGAAAGACGTTGTAACACACGCTCGAACTCTAGCCCCAATGCTAGGGATCGACTCTAGAAACTACCAAGATGCACAGGAAAACTTGGGTATTGAAAGAGCTGCTCTTACCGTTTGGGCGATCATGCAGTTTCACGAAAAAATCCGAAAAGTAGGGGCGTACTTCCGTTCAATAACCTCTGGAAAAAAGAGCGAGGGCTTTCATCCTGAAGACCTCATACGCAGGCTCTCCAGAGCAGAACCACAACCAGCTTAAGAAAAGAATATGCACTCTTCCGGGTAGCACGCCGCTCAACGGTGTTATTGTCCGCGGACAATTTTCGCAAAGGAAGAGAAGGGCTGTGAAGGGTTTGACGGGAAGTGAGATCAGGAGAGTGGCTTCCGGCGCCCGTTGTGGAGATAATCTGATGACGAAATCTGCTATGAGAATTACCCTGACCGCATCCAAGGACGTCCCTTACGACAAGCTGATGCTGAGCCAGTCCAATGTGCGGCGCATCAAGGCTGGTGTCTCTGTCGAGGAACTGGCCGAGGATATCGCACGGCGCGAGCTGTTACAGGGCTTGAGCGTGCGGGCGGTGCTGCATGTATGAAATCCCCGCAGGCGGTCGGCGGTTTCAGGCGCTGGCTTTGCTGGTGAAGCAAAAGCGGCTGGCCAGGACGGCACCCATTCCCTGCATCCTGCGTGAGGCTGGGTCGGACATTCTGGCAGAGGATGATTCATTGGCCGAGAATATGCAGCGCGTCGCTTCGCATCCGCTTGATCAGTTCCGCGCCTTCGTAGCTTTGCGCGAGAAGGGTCAGGGCGATGAAGCTATTGCCGCGGCCTTCTTTGTCTCGCCGCAAGTGGTGAAGCAGCGTCTGAAGCTGGCAGCCGTGGCCCCTGCCCTTTTGGATGTCTATGCCGAGGATGGCATGACACTTGAGCAGCTCATGGCCTTTACAGTCAATCCGGACCACGAGCGTCAGATGCAGGTCTGGGACGTGATCTCATTCTCGTGGAACAAGGAGCCGTTTCAGATCCGGCGCATGCTGACGGAAACCTCGGTCCGCTCCTCGGATCGTCGTGCCGTGTTTGTCGGGGCTGAGGCTTATGAAACTGCAGGCGGCATGGTTCTGCGCGATCTGTTTCAAGGCGATGATGGCGGCTGGCTTGAAGATGTGGCGCTGCTTGATCGCCTTGTCGCGGATCGGCTGCAGGCCGAGGCCGAGGCGATTTCCTCCGAGGGCTGGAAGTGGATCGAGGTCGCGCTCGACTTGCCCTATGGCTACAGCCACGGTTTGCGGCGGTTGTCCGGTGATCCGGCGCCAATGAGCGATGAGGAGATTGCGTCCCATGCAGCGCTGCTGGCTGAATACCGCGCGCTCGAGGACGAGTATGCGGGGCAGGATGAAATCCCCGAAGAGGTTGATGCGCGCCTTGGGGAGCTGGAGCAGGCCATGGAAGCCATCGAGGCGCGACCACTGATCTTCGATCCGGACGAGGTCACGCGGGCAGGGGCCTTTGTGACCCTTGACCGTTCGGGACAGCTGTCAGTTTACCGCGGTTATGTCCGCCCGGAGGATGAGCCGCGCGCAGAGGCCGCGGTCCAGGATGGCAGCGAGACTGGCGCTATGCAGATGGGGCAGGGGGGTGATGTCGGGCTTTCGGCTTTGGGTCACGATGTCAATGAAGCCGAGTCGCATGTCGGGACCATCATCACATCCGGCAGGCAGCTGCTAGGGGCTGGTCTGCCGGAGGACGAAGATGATGGCGCTTTGAAGCCTTTGCCTGAGCGGCTGGTTCAGGAACTGACTGCACATCGCACCTTGGCTCTGCGCGAGGCCCTTGGCCGGTCTCCCGATGTTGCGCTGACGCTGCTCCTTATGAAGCTGGTGGGTGACACGTTCCACAGTGCGGGGGCGGCGTCCGGTGGTTGTCTTGAGGCGTCGGTCCGGCAGGTCTATTTGCCCGCGCAAGCGCCGGATTTGAAAGACAGCGCGGTGGCGCTTGCCGTCGATGATCGCCACGCCGCTTGCTAGGTCGACACATGTCTCAGCCGTGTGCTCAACACGCGTGTTCTCGAAGCCGTACGCGAAGTGAAAGGGCAGGGGGCTTGGCCGTGTCGCGGACAAAGAGCACAGCAAACGGCTCAACAGCTTGTGCAAACGAATAAACCTGCCCGGATCGCAACTCGGCAGAATGACGTGGAGCATATCTCAGCCTTCATGACTGAAAGTAGGGCAGGGCGCGTGGGCGATATGGATATATACGATTCCGCATACCATATATGGTGCCAGCGCTGCAAAAAGACACAATATCATTGAAAACAGCGCGATTTTTTGCCATAAATCAACCACATTAATTTGGGGAGCTCTGTCATGTCTACTACCGAAACGCTGGACCGACCGCAGGCTCTTCCAGCAACCGAGAAGCAGCTCATTTTCGCGCGCAAACTGGCCCTGAAAAATCAGGTTATCCTGCCTTGGGTGGTCCAGCAGGATCGACGCGCGCTAAGCAAATGGATTGATGCGCAGTCAAGATTGATGCCCGTAGCATCCGATTACCCCACATCGAAACAGGTCTCATTCGACGAACGGCTCGCGCGGGCCAAGCGGCGGCCCGTTCCCGATGAATGCTTCCGCAGCCGCGAATTGATGTCGCGCTGGATTGATTCCAATCGGTTTTGAAACTGCGCGAGAGGGCAGGGGGGACGTGCCCGCAGCCAACCTGCGATGAACACTGTCGGCCTTCAGGAAAATCCTATCACGGCCAAAAAGTTAGGCACACTCGTCATAAAGTTCCTGAAGTTACTATAGCCGCTCATGCCCGCACCGTACACCATACTGGGCTACAAACATGGTAGAAGCGGGCTCGTCCACCTGATATATTGGACCTCCGCTCGATCATGAACTGGATCATGAAATGTTTGACACCACTGCCCAGCTCGAGGTGTTCCCGACCGACCTGCAGATGCGTCGGATAGATGTTGCGCGCAATATGCGCCGCTTCTATCGGATGAGCGTCCAGCCTGACTTGTTCGGTGGAGCCAGCCTTGTGCGCGAATGGGGCCGGATCGGATATCGCGGGCAGATGATGACCGAGCCCTATGCAGATGAAGGGCAGGCTGTGACCGCACTTATGAAGCTCGCATGCGTGAAAAAGCGGCGGGGATATGCGTGAGCTGCGCATGCCGACTCAACCTGACGCTCAGCTAAGAAACAATTATGACGCTCGATACCGACAAAATAGATGATGCGGCCCTCGCGATCCTCAGCCTCACGCTGCATAATGGCGATCGGGTCTGGAAAGGCGTCGCTTGGAACATAACTGACAGGCTTTTCGAGAAGGGCCTGATTTATGATCCGAAAAACAAGGCGAAATCACTTTCCCTGACACCTGAAGGCATCGCGCATGCGCGGGCTGTTCTCGCGCGCGAGTTTAGCAAGGAGAAGCGGGAGTGACAGGCTGCGTTGAGCACGTCACTGGTCGTGCAGCTTTTCGGAAGATCCCGCCGCGATAGGCCGCCTCTGATAGGCAGCAATCAAGAGCGACCATTCTACCGGGCGCTGCATCGCGCACAGATATTTCGCAGCTGATGTAAGACTGTCTGCCGCGCGACAATCAAGATGAGAGGCGAAAAATGGCGTACGAGTTTACGGTATTGCGCAGGCAGCATATCATGAAAGGGCCGGTCTCCATGCGATTCTCGAGCGGCGGCAGTCGGCCCAAACCTGCCTTTCGGCGTACGATATACCGCTGCGGCGCAGCAGCACCGAACCGGCCATTCATGCATCGCGCAGCATTTTGGAGGAGCGAGTGACGCGCTGTGGACCAGGAGGTCATCTTCGCTGTCTTCCACTTCGCCTGCCCAATTCAATCTACCACAAGATGCGTGGGTCGTGCGTTGGCTTGATTTGAGAGCGGCGTTGTTCGTATCAGGTGGAGGCGCGCGGACTCCCGCGCGCCTCCTTCTTTAGACCGCAGACATGTAGATTGAACGAAGCTCGCCGGCGCGTTTCTGGATTTCGCCAAATTCCTCGCCAGAAAACAACTGTTGCGTCTCCATATGTCCGAACGTCCCTGAACTTGCACCGGCCATAACAACGGGTGCCGTTGTCTCAGGCGGCGGTGGCGTTGGCCGTCTGCGGGCCCGGTCGAATCACCACAGTGTCGGCGATCGCTTCGACCTCGTCGCCCGGCATTCCGACCCTCTCGGCGTGTTCGCGGATGGCCGCCGGATCCCGCGCCTCGTAGATGCAGATCGTTCCAAGCCGCCCGTTCGTCTCTGCAATCACGTAGGAGCGGATCCAGCGGATGCGGTCGGGCATCTCGTTGTCGCCGACATCGGCCGACGTCTTTGCAGCGGCTTCCAGTTCCGCGGCATCGGCCCAGGCACTGCGGCGGCGGATTGCGTAAAGTTGCATGGCATTACCTCCTCTTGCGTCAGTGTCTTGATCCTGCCCGCCGCGCTCTTGATGCGCATCGGAGGTGATTACCCATATTGGCGCGCGCGTTACCTATCTTTGGGTGGATGATCGGCGGCCTGGCGCATCAGCGCTACCGCCTCGCGGCGTCGGCCGACGCTGAGTTTGGCGAGCAAAGCGGAGACATGGTGATCGACCGTCTTGACCGACAGGCCAAGCCGGCGGGCGATTTCGCTGTTGGTCAGACCATCCGCGACGAGACGGAAGACTTCCTGTTGACGCGCCGTGAGCCCGTGCGGATCGGCGCGCGTCTCGAGTCGCGGGCCACGCGGCAGCGACCGGACACCGGCCCGGCGCAGGCGTCTGCGTACCGCAGCGGCGGCCGGACCCGCGCCCAGTTCGTCAAACATGGCCAGTGCCCTGCGCTGCGCGGCTTCGTCCCCGTCTGCCAGAGCACGGGCCTGTTCGTAGGGGCAGTGCAATGCGTCCCAGGCATCCGCAGCGGCACGCCAATCGCCGTGAAGTTCCGAGGCGTAAGGCGGTGCGAACCAGCCCTCAGCGCCCGGCGCGTCACCGCCTCGTCGCTGCCAATACGCGACCTCGCCGGCGTGCCACTTGTGCCGGTACGCCCGTGCGAGATCGCGCACGGCCGCCGCTTCGCTGCGCATTCGCGCCAGGTCACCCGCCAGCGCGGCCGCCTCCGCCCTGGCGAGGCGGACCGGCGCGAGGCGCTGCAAAGTGCCGGTCGGCACCGCCAGGGCGAGTGCCTCATCGAACGCCGCCTCTGCGCCATCCTTGCCGCTTCGCGCCCGCAGGCGCCCGAGCGCCACCAACGCCATGATCCGGCTGACATGCGCCACCTCGTGCTCTCGCAGGAGGTTCGTCGCCATTCGCTCCGCCTCCTTCCACCGGCCGAGAAGGGCGTCGCCCCAGTCCGCGCCAGGTCGCGGCAGCTGCCTCATAGACCGTGACCGCCTCGTCGAGACGGTCGAGCGCTGCGCATTCCTGGGCGTGGTCCATCAGCAGGTGGCCGCGTTCTGCCGACGCTTCCGCCTTCGTGAATCGCAGGGCGCGGGCGAACTGAAAGGCCGCTTCGCGGTGGGAACCGGCGGTGGCCGCATGCCGGGCAGCCGCCACCGCATGGATCCGGACCGCTGCTGCATCGCCCGCCCCTTCGGCATGATGCGCCAGGCGTGCGGGCTCCTGCTCCCCGCCTCTGTCAGCGCCCGCAGGACATCTGCATGCAGGTCCGCATGCCGGGTCGGAACCAGCGCCTCGAGCACGACCTGTCGTACCAGTTCGTGGCGAAACCCGACCATCAAACTGTCACCCCGCAGCAGGCCGGCGGCGACGCAGGCTTCGAGTGCCACAGATGCGCCGACCGACATCCGACGCAGTACGCTCACCTCCACACGCCCCATCACCGCCGCCGTCTCAAGAAGCGCCCGCGCTGACGGAGAAAGCCGCCCCATTCGTTCGAGCACAAGATCGCTGACCGCTCCGAAGCCTTCACCGACCGCCGCGTTGCCGAGAAGCTCGGTCACAAAGAAGGGATTGCCGCCGGTGCGCCGGTGCAGGGCCTCGGCTTCGACCAGCGTGCCGGCCGCGAGCCGATGCACGCCTTCCGGCGAAAGCGGTGCCAGCGTCACCCGCGAACCCGCCTCGACGGTTGCCAAGGTACCGAGCAGCCGCCGCAGCGGATGAACCGGTCCAACCTCGTCGTCGCGGTAGCTCGCGACCAGCAGCAGCGGCAGGAGATGTGCTCGTCGCCCGATCAACCGCAACAACTCCAGGCTTGCCTCGTCTGCCCAGTGGATGTCCTCGACGATCACCAGGACCGGACGCGGGGAGGTCTCAACCGCGTCGCGAAGCAATGCCAGGAATGCCTGCGGGTCCTCCTGCTCGCGCAGGGGCGGGACGCCGCGCAACGTGTTCAACACGTCATGAAACGGCGACAGTGGTCGGGGGGCATCAATGGGGTCACACCAGCCCCATGCGGTCGGTCCGGCCTGCGACCGGTCCTGCGCGAACTGCCGAAGAATGCTGGTCTTACCGATGCCGGCCTCCCCGCAAAGCAGCAAAAAGCGGCCCTCACCGGCCCGGGCGGCATCATGTGCCCGCTCCAGTGCTTCCAGCGCATCCTGTCGTTCGACGAGTTCCATCGCCTCCCAATTCTCGCCTCTCAATTCTGATATGCGTTAATTCTACCATGAAAGCGCAGATCAGGAAACCGTGCGGGAGACCAAGTGGGCAGAGCAAGGCCGTAGGATCCGCGCATTGCTGAGGCCGCGAGTGCCGGAGACGACTGCATGGATGAGTGACCGGTCTGGACCAGGCGACCTGACGGAAACCATCCATTCTGTCTCTCCGCCGCACAATCGATGGCGGCGCGGAAGATACGTTGGCCTTCATCTGGCTGACCATGGACGCATCCACCCGAGCTGATGCAGCGCCTGCGCGTCGTTCCAGATCTTGGTCATGTGCGCGATGCTGTCTCCGTCGAACCGCATGACATAGGGCGTAGTCTGAGGCGACAGCCTTGCCTGTCCGGCAATTTGGCGGGTCGACCGACCCTCGGCCGACAGCCGCAAAACATCTCGTATCTTCCGCATCGGCAATCTCTTCATCAGGCTTCCTTCGTGCCAAAAAAGCTGAAAGTAGCCGGTTACAGATTGCCTCGCAGCAGCGCATCACAGGGGTGGGCGGATACCCCGAAATACGCAACCAAGTCCTGCACCACCCTTGGAAGTCATCCTGTTTGACCAAAATGCGGCAGGCATGATAGTCAGCAAGAGGACACATTCGCAGACTTCCCGCCATTTGTTCTCGATCAAGGTAAATTGCCTTGACAGGTGTTTTAAGGTTGATTTGTGCATCATCCGGAGTGGCGCAAATGACAGAAAACGGCAATGCAGGCCAGAACGCAGATACCGCGCCCAAGGTGGGTGACGTCGTCGCCCCCGCTGTGTCAAAACCAACCGCTGTCGCGCCCAAGAACACGCTCGTCGTCGGAATAGGTGCATCAGCCGGAGGCATTCAGGCCCTCAAGGCGTTCTTCAGCACGATGCCGGACAATCCGGACATGACGTTCGTCGTGGTCACCCATCTGAGTCCGGAGCGTGCAAGCCTGCTGCATGAGGTGATCGGACATTTCACGACGCTGCCGGTTTCGGTGATAAAGGATGGGGACGCGGTCATGCCGGGTACGGTGCATGTCATGCCCGAGAATGCAATCCTGTCGATCCGTGACGGCAAGCTGCGACTGATCGCGCCCGATCCCTTGCGGCGCGAACGCAAGCCGGTTGACGTGTTCCTGGCCGCTCTGGCGGCGGATCAGGGCGACAGAGCCATCGGGATCGTCTTGTCAGGGGGCGATGGTGACGGCACGCTCGGCGTCAAGGCGATCAAGCAGAATGGCGGGTTCACCTTTGCGCAGACGGCAGATGGGGGCGGGCCGAATAATCCTGAAATGCCCGCCAGTGCCATCGCCAGCGGCTGGGTCGACTTCGCGCTGCCCGCCGACCAAATGCCTGAAAAGTTGGTGCAGATCCAGCGCGATGCACCGAGACTGGTCTCATTGTTGCGGCGTGGCGAAACGGGTGCCGCAAACGCTGAAGAAAAGCGTCTGCAAAACGAGATCGCGCAGCTTCTGCGGACCCATTCGCGCCATGATTTCACCGGCTACAAGAGCAAGACCTTCTTCCGTCGCGTGGCACGGCGCATGCAGGTCACGCATATGACCACGCCGGAGGCCTATCTTGGGTTGCTGCGTCGCGATCCGGCCGAGGTCATGGCGCTGTTTCGTGACCTGCTGATCAGCGTGACGGATTTTTTTCGCGATGCGGAGGCGTTCGACGCCCTGGCCACCCAGGTGATCCCGAAGCTGCTGCACGGACGTGGTGCGGATGAAACCGTGCGGATCTGGGTGCCGGGCTGTGCCACCGGCGAAGAGGTCTATTCGCTGGCAATCCTGATGCGCGAACAGATGCACGCTATGTCCCCGCATCCGCAGGTAAAGATCTTCGCCACCGACATCGACGAGCTGGCACTTTCGGTGGCGAGGGCGGCGCGCTATCCGCAGGAATTGCTGAAGGACCTGTCGCAAGAACGCAAGGCGCAGTTCTTCCGCAAGGATGGTGCGAGCTACGTGCTGGCGCCCGAGGTCCGCGACATGTGTATCTTCTCGCCGCACAGCATCACCAGCGATCCGCCGTTTTCGCGGATGGACCTGATCTCGTGCCGCAACCTGCTGATCTATCTCGGGCGGGCGTTGCAAGAGCAGGTGATCTCGACGTTTCACTACGCGCTGAAACCCGGCGGCTATCTGTTCCTCGGCATGTCGGAAAGCATCAGCCAGCACGAGGATCTGTTCGCGCCAATCGACAAGAAACAGCGGATCTTCCAGAGCCGTGATCTTAGCGACAAGCGGCCCAGAATACCGATCGGAATCCAGAAGATGGAGGGGGCACATCAGCGTTTCGATCGGGAAAAGACGACGCCATCGCCGACGCACAGCAACCAGCTGCGCCTGCGGGTCATGAACCAACTGACGGATCGCCACAGTCCCGCGCACGTCGTGATCCGCGCAGAGGGTGACATCGTCTACTAT
This sequence comes from Roseinatronobacter monicus, assembly GCF_006716865.1. NCBI lineage: Bacteria > Pseudomonadati > Pseudomonadota > Alphaproteobacteria > Rhodobacterales > Paracoccaceae > Roseinatronobacter > Roseinatronobacter monicus. The sequence goes on from NZ_VFPT01000004.1 coordinate 77,513, forward strand.
TCGGCACGTACCGGGCGTTATCTCGACATCCCGAGCGGCGCGCCGACCCGGCAACTCTTTGACATCGCCCGGCATGATCTACGTCCCGATCTGCGGGCAGCCCTGCGCGACGCGCAGAAGTCGGCACAGTCGGTGACGCGGCAAGCGATGATGTCGGATGGCGAAAAAGGTCAGCTCGTCGCCCTGACAGTGGAGCCGCTTGGCGGAGGAAACGGCGACGACGCGCTGTTTCTCGTCCTGTTTCAACCCGGCGGTGTCGCAGGCGAGGACCTGATCGATGCCCGGCGTTCCGAGGCCGGACAGGCGGATACCAGGGCAACCGAGCGGGAGCTGCGCGAGGTGCGCGACCGGCTTCGCGGGACGGTCGAGGAATATGAAACTGCGCTGGAAGAACTGAAATCAACGAATGAGGAGCTGGTTTCGGTCGACGAAGAGGCGCAGTCGACGAACGAGGAACTTCAGGCCTCGAAGGAAGAGATGCAGTCGCTGAACGAGGAGCTCAGCACCGTCAATACCGAGCTAAACGACAAGGTCGATGAGCTTGACCGTGCCAATGTCGATCTGAAGAACCTCTACGAGGCGACCGGCATCGCCACGGTGTTTCTCGACAAGGATCTGATGATCCGCAACTTCACGCCGGCCGCATCGACATTCTTCATGCTGCGTCGATCTGACATCGGGCGACCGCTGACCGAACTGGCCGGTGTTATCGAATATACGCGCCTTAAGGACGACATCAGTGGCGTTTTTGAGAGCGGCGAGATCGTCGAGCACAGGCTGGCCCCGAACGACCTTGAGGGGCATTTCCTCGTGAGGTCTACGCCCTATTTCGATGACGACAAAATCACAGGCGTCGTGGTGACTTTTGTCGAAATCACCAATCTTGCCAAGGCCGAGGAACAGCAGAACATCCTCATTGCCGAACTGAACCACCGGGTCAAGAACATGCTGGCGGTGGTGCTGAGCATCGTGCGGGCGACACAGAAGTCGGCGACCTCGGTCGCTGGCTTCACCGAGGCGCCTTCTTCTCGTCTTCACAGCATGGCGGGGGCTTATGGGCTTGTTGCGAGCAGGTCATGGGCGGACGTGCCGCTGTACGATCTGGTCGAACAGGAAATTGCGGCCTTTGATGAAAACCGGATCGAGATCAGGGGGCCGCAGGTTCTGCTGTGCCCGGAGCAGGCGCTTGCCTTTGGCATGGTCATCCATGAACTGGCAACCAATGCCGCCAAACACGGTGCGCTTTCCGTGCCGGGCGGCTGTGTCAGCATCGACTGGAGCACATCGGATGGGCAACTCCATTTGACGTGGAAAGAATCCGACGGGCCGAAAATCGAGTCACCGAAGCACGGGGGTTTTGGCCTCAAACTGCTGCAAGGACAGATCGAGGGCCAGCTTGGCGGGACAGCGAGCATCTCATTTCCACCCGGGGGCTTCGTGGCCGAGATGAAATGCGCGATGAAAGCCTGAGGCAGCAGGACAGACGGAAGTGCGGATACATCCCCGTGCAAACGGATGTACCACCAAAGAAGGTGGAAGCCGCAGAGGCAGAAACAGATCACGCACGGGTAGCGAAAGTCCGGAAAGTCCGCACTGCTGCCCCTCGACCGCTCCAAATGCTGCGTGATTCACGAATGGCCGGTTCGGTGATGCCGCAATGCAGCTTCCGATCATACTGCGAGAGTCCGCTGTGGGCCGGGCACGTTGCTGCAGCTGCGAAAGGCTTCAGCTCGCTGCTACGAGAAGGGAAGCGGGGATCCGTCAACCACTCGGAACGTTCAAAATCACTTGACAGAAAACGCCCCATTACGGAAGTCGCGATCAGGCCTAATCGGCGCTTGGTTGGTCAGTACCCTCCGACGTACTATCAATTTGCGAGGCAGCCTTGCTCATTGCGTATTCCGGCGCATCCGCCCACCCATTCCGACAACATGCGCCCACCTGTTCCGGGGTATTCGCCCACCTGTGACGCGTTGCCGTGAGGCAGCGTGTTTTGGTTATCAGTCCTGAGGGGTTTCGTCACCCATTTTGGTGATGGTCTTGCGCATGGATTGGCCCTCGAGTTCGAGACGGTAGGCGTTGTGAACGATGCGATCGAGGATGGCATCGGCGAATGTGGGTTCGCCGATGACGTCATGCCAGGCTTTGATGGGTAATTGGCTGGTGATCATCGTTGAGCCGCGCCCGTAACGCTCTTCGACGATCTCCATGAGATCGCGGCGTTGCGGTGATGTCAGCCTGTCTGGGCCCCAGTCGTCCAAGATCAGCAATTGCGCCTTCGTGATGCTGCGGAACAAGCGGGGGAAGCGTCCGTCACCATGGGACAGCTCCAATTCCTCGAAGAGGCGCGGCATCCGTTTGTAGACCACAGTCACGCCGTCACGACAGGCTGCCTGGGCCAGTGCGCAGCCAAGCCAGGTCTTGCCGACGCCACAGGGGCCAGTGATGATCAGATTACGCTTGTCGGTGATCCATCTGCCTGTGAGCAGGCTTTGGAACAGCGCTTTGTCGAGGCCACGGCGTGCGCGGTAATCAACATCTTCCGGGCTGGCGCCAACATGGCGCAGCCTGGCAGTCCGCATGCGAGCCTCAAACCTCTTTGTTTCTCGGCTTGCGACCTCACGGTCAACGAGCAAGCCAAGCCATTCAGCATGGCCGAGATCGGCAGTTGCATCTTGCATCTGCAGTTCGGCAAAGGCTTCGGCCATGCCGTCCAGCCTGAGGGCTTTAAGGTGATGAAGGGTTGGATGGTCGAGCATTGTGTTCCTTTCAATGGAAGTAATCGGCGCCACGGATATTGGGGTGGGTGATGGCAGGCTCGTCCGTGGCGCGGGTGCGGGGCCTGCTCTCAAGCCCATTCTTGAGAATGGACAGGAGTGACGAATAGGATCTGGCGTTGATTTCGAGCGCACGGCGACAGGCCGCATCAAGTCGGTCGCGGCCAAACTTGTCGGCCAGCCGGATCACCCCAAGGCAGGTGCGATAGCCCTGTTCCGGGTGCTTGCGCTCGCGCATCACGACCTCAACGAAGATGGCCACGTTTGGCCCAACGCGAGCCGCACGTGCTTTGATACGCTCTGGCGTCCAGTCATCGCGGAATTGGTGGTGCGCTGGCATGTGATCGCGCAGCGTAGAGTGCTTCCCGTTGCTGGACGTCCTGACATGAGAGGCGACACGCTGCCCGAGATGGAAGACTTCGATGGTGCGGCCTGTGATCCGCGCCCACAGCTCTTTCTTCAGCAGCTGATAGGGCACGGAGTAATAATGCTTGTCGATCGCGACGTGGTAATCGAACCCGGCGCGGCACTTCTTCCATTCAGCATAAACATACGATGCTACCGGCAGCGACTTCAGGGCGGGTTTGTCCAGCTGTTCAAAAAGCTGTCTGCGGCTGGCCCCGAGGTGACGCGAGACCTTGTCGTTGAGCCTGTCAAGCAACGGCTTGATGGCCGCGTTCAACTCAGCAAGGCTGAAGAACTGGCGGTTGCGCAGCCGTGCCAGTATCCAGCGTTCAGCCAGCAATACCCCACCCTCTGCCTTCGCCTTATCTTTGGGCTTATATGGCCTCGCCGGGACAACGGCCGTGTCGTAATGCGCGGCCATATCTGCGTAAGTCCGGTTGATTACGGGGTCGTAAAAGCACGCCTTGGTGACCCCTGCCTTCAAATTGTCCGAGACGATCTGGGCGGTCACACCACCGAAGAAATCCAAAGCGCGGACATGGCTTGCGATCCAATCCGGTAGGGATTGCGTCCAGGTCGCCTCGACAAATGTATAGTTCGATGCCCCCAGAACAGCGACAAACACCTGTGCCGTGCGCACCTCCCCGGTCTCGGGGTCAATCACATCGATCGTATGGCCGGCATAATCGACGAACAGGCGCTCACCTGCAGGATGACGCTGTCGCATCACCGGCGACAGCTTGCCTTCCCATCGCGTGTAAAGTTCGCAAAACCGAGAGTATCCATACCCATCAGGATGATCAGCGCGATATTCTTCCCACAGCAGCGATAACGTCACGCCCTTGCGGCGCAACTCGCGGTGAATGTAGGGCCAATTTGGTTGCGCCGCGATCCGCTGGGTATTCTGATAAGGACGGTGGAACAGGCAGCGCTCAAGGTCAGTGTCGGACATCTCAATCGGTAGTGGCCAGGCCAGACCCAACTCCCTGGCGCGATCGAGGTAACCCCGCAGGGTTGTTCGACCAACCCCAAGGCTTGCAGCGATCTGACGGGTCGAAAGCCCCTCGGCTGATAGCCGCAAAACATCTCGTATCTTCCGCATCGGCAATCTCTTCATCGGGCTTCCTTCGTACCAAAAAAGGCGGAAGGTAGCCGGTTACAGATTGCCTCGCAGCAGCATGTCACAGGGGTGGGCGGATACCCCGGAATCCCTGGGCGGATAAAATCGGAACGGGTGGGCGCATCAAATCGGAATCGCTGGGCGCATCACCCCGGAATACGCACTCATCGCGTCGTCCAGCGGTTTCAAGCCCTCCTTCATGGCGTCCAAGTCCCCGGCTTGGATGATATCTTCAAATTTACGCAGTCCTGCAGAAAGCACGACCGCGCCAAGCATATCGCTGAAACCAACCAGCTTGTGAACCAGACGACCCGCCGCGACGGCGTCACCTTTACTGATCAACACAGCCAACTCAGTCCGGGTTGCCTCAATCTCGACTGACAAGTTCTTGAGTGCGCGCGACAGGAGTTCACCGCCATCAAGTGCGTGCAGTTGTGCTAAGGAATTTCGGCTGAAATTCTCTGAAAGTCTTGACGCGGGTCCAGGCAGGGCATCGCTTTGTGTCAGGGCTGCGAGCTGCTGAACATCGAGCGGCTTGCTAAGACAAGCATTAAGGGAAAGATCGCTTAACATAACAGCAATCTCTGGGGGTTGGTGGGCGGTCAAGCCGAAAATCCAGGCCCGCGCGGAGGGTCCCCCGCTACGGCGGATGCGCGCAGCCGCTGCAGCACCGTCTGATTTTGGCATTTGCAAATCCATCAGGATCATATCAAATTCCTTGGACTCTGCCAGCGCGACCGCTGCCTCGCCATCTGCAGCCTCAATGCACAGCATGCCGAAGCGAGCAAGGTTCGCGCAGGTAAGTTGCCGAATTGTTTCATGATCCTCTGCGACAAGTACCTTGAGGCCTGATAGAGCTGCTGCGGGGTCATCGCGCTCATGATCAGAGATAGTTTCCTTAGTGTCTGCCTCAGGAAGCGTCACGTTCAACCAGAAGCGGGAGCCTTTGCCCGGCGTGCTTTCGACACCAACTTCGCCCCCCATAGCTGTTGCCAGGCGGCGGCAGATGGCGAGGCCCAAACCTGTGCTCCCGTCAGCGATCGTCTCTTGGCGATCCAGCATACCAAAGTCGCGAAAAAGCAACGGTATATCTTCAGGAGCAATACCGCAGCCGTTGTCACTGACCGAAAGTATTACTGTCACTCCCGTGGGGTTGGCAGCACTTACCGCCCCCGATAACTGGACGCAACCATTGCGCGTCGCCTTCACAGCGTTGGTGGCGAAATTCAACAGAATACGTCGCAATGATGTCACATCAGCTAGCAGCATGGGCATAGGGTCGCTCTGCACCTCGACCCGTGTCCCTCTGCGATCCGCTGAGACTCGAACTAGATCGGCCACCTGCGTGAGTAATTGAATCGGCGCAAAGAGCTCTGGCCGCAATCGTACTTCACCGGCTCCCAGCCGCGCAACTTCCAATACATCATCAATCAGGGTTAGCATTCCGTGGCCTTCCCCCTTGAGACGATGTAACATTATTCCTCGCGTTTCTTGTCCTGTATCTTCTCGAAACAAATCGAGCGTTCCCAAAATTGCGATCAATGGGATCCGCAAGTCATGTGCTAACGCCGCCATCAACCGCGCTTTCCGGGCGTCTGCAGCGCTCACCTCTGCTAGGCGCGTCTCATTTTTAGCGGCCTCTACAACTAGCACAGCACGTTCATCCTCGCCTTCGACTATGCTCGTGATGTCAATAAAAGTGACAACCACCCCTGTAATCACGCCCTGATCAAAATACGGGACCGATCGCACAAGATGATGCCCGGGATATCCATTCGGCGGCAGCCGATGCTCGATCGCATCGCCGCTGTTGAAAACCTGATGGACGTCCTGTTGCAGGACAGGATATTTTATTGTGCTGGCTAATTCTGTCAGTGGGCGGCCTATATCGGACTGACGCAACTTGAAGAACGTCGCTGCAGCCGGGGTGAAGTTCCGGATCATCATGTCCCCGTCCAAGAATACACTGCAAATACCTGTTGCATCATACAGGTTACGCAAATCAGTATTGGCCCTAGAGAGTTCATCGACCTTATCGTTCAATTCGGCGTTTACGGTGCTGAGTTCCTCGTTCAATGACTGCATTTCTTCTTTAGAGGCTTGCAGCTCTTCATTGGATGATTGCGCTTCCTCACAAACTGAGGCTAATTCTTCACTCGAAGCATTCAATTCTTCGAGTGCGGTTTCATATTCTTCAATCGTCGCGTGCAGACGCTCGTGTAGCTCGCGCAACGCGCTTTCAGAGGCGTCGGCGTCTGCTTGTACGTCATTGGTCTGGCTGGCTGTGTCTTTTTGACTTTGCATCTCGGCCAGAGGGCGAAAGACAATTAGAAACATCGCCTTCTCGCCCTCGCCATTGTTTAGCGGCTCTACGGTCATGGCAACGTTCACCGCTGTATCTTCGTCGGACAAAACTGTTTGACGCGTAGCGCGCTTGCCGGTTTCCTGCGCCTCACGAAACGCAAGGCGCAGGTCCTGCCGCAGCTCGCGGCGGACGATGTCAAACAATTGCCTGCTGGGCGCCCCTCGTGGTGTGTCGAAATACCCACGAGTCCGCGCCGAGAAAAAGACGATGTCTCCTCCACTGCGCACCACCACATGCGCCGGACTGTGGCGATCAATGATCTGGCGCTCGGCCCGTTGTTGCACTCTGTAATTGGTCATGCGCTGCGGCAGGGTATGTTGTTCAAAACGCAGCTGTGTCTTGCACAGTTCCTCTAGCGGGATCGGTATACGGGGGCGACGATTGCCGAGATCGAGACTTTGATAAATCCGATTCTTCTTGTCTATAGCTGTAAAGAGGTTCTCGTGTTGGCTCAGACTTTCTGAACTGCCCAGAAACAGAAACCCGCCTGGTTTGAGCGCATAATGAAACGTTGGGATGACCCGCTTCTGAAGCTCTGAACCCAGATAGATCAGAAGATTGCGGCACGACACAAGATCCATCTGGGAAAATGGAGGGTCGGTTGTCAGGCTGTGGGCTGAGAATATGCACATATCGCGGATCTCGGGAACGAGAACATGGCTTGACCCGTCCTTGCGGAAAAAGCGCGCCTTTCGTTCCTTTGACACAGTCTTGAGCATCGTATCCGGATAACGCGCGGACCGGGCAACTGTGAGCGCTGGCTCATCTATGTCTGTTGCGAAAACCAATACCTTCGGATAGGAAGTCATGCCTTGCATGTGTTCACGGATCAGGATTGCCAATGAATAGGCTTCTTGGCCTGTGGCACAGCCCGGCACCCAGACCCGCACGGAATCATCGGCGTTAAGCTTAGCCAAAAGCAATGGCATGACGTTCTTGCTCAAGGCGTCAAAGGCACTTTTGTCTCGAAAGAAATCTGTGACGCTGATCATCAGATCTTTAAACAGGGCCAATACTTCGGCGGGGTCTTCACGCAGTCGCTCCAGGTAGGCTTCAATATTAGGTATCAGCGTAACCTGCATCCGCCGTGCAACCCGACGAAAGAACGTTCTTTTTTTATATCCTGCGAAATCTCGGCCAGAATGCTCGCGCAGCAATTTTGAAATCTCACCCTGCAAACGCCGTTCCGCAGCCTCTGGAATGTCCAGTTCCCCCCGCCGTATTCCGGCACCAAGCATACTTGCTGCATGTTGCAACTCAAGCAACTTGCCGGGCATTTCTTTCGCAGGCAGGGCAAAATCAACCCACCCACTGGCAATCGCACTTTTTGGCATTTCTGGATGGTCAAGCCCACTTCCATTTGTAACTTGGGCAAATGTGACCCCCCCGTGCTCCTTGATTGCCTGCACTCCAAGTGTACCGTCACCATCCCCGCCGGACAGCACGATCCCAACCGCCCGTTCTTCCTGGTCAGTCCCGAGCGCACTAAAAAAAACGTCGATCGGCTTACGTTCGCGCTGCGCTGGGGCAACCTCCAGGAAGCGCAAGCACCCATCTTTAATAGACAAGGACACATTTGCGGGCATCACATGCACAACCCCGGCCTGCACCGGATCACCATCTTTGATGACCTCCACACGCAGCGTGGTAAAATTGCTCAAGACTTCATGCAAAAGGCTTTCGCGGTCAGGGCTGAGATGAGTCACAACCACGAATGCCATGTCAGGCTTATCCTGTATTTGGCTGAAAAAAGCCTTCAGTGCGTGTATTCCACCAGCGGATGCGCCGAGCCCGACGACGAGTGTTGAATGTTGTGTCATCGGCTTTCTCCAGAAATATCTCATCGTTCAAATTGCCACTATAACGTATTTCACCAGCTCTGCTCGGTATCATTCATGAAGGGTTTCCCGCTGCGGTAGTCGCGCTGAGATCTTGGTTGCGAAAGCTCAATCTATTCGATACCTGAACCGTATCGAAAGTACACCAAGCGGGTCAATAGAACAACTCATCACTCCCGTGCCACTCATAACACTGAAACTGAATGGCCCACAACGTGGCACAACCGTGGCAGGTCACTGCCTACGCGAATCGGTCAGTTGTGGCACTATCTACTCCGCTATCCCGTTGCGTTTGAGGATTTCGCGCAGAACAACCGCGCCTAGGCCACCAGTCAGCCGATCAAACCGATGCTCAAAAGCGATGGGTTGAAGCTCGCCGTGACTGGTTGTCGGATTTCACCCATGGTGTGCTCCAGGTGATGCTATCGGGCGCTATCTAGCAGCTTGATTCTAGTCACCCGGAACCAAATTTGCGATCATTGATGTGAGGCAAATTTGGGGGGGGGTATGGCATGCGGGGTCGGGCATCTATTGCGATTGCACTCAGCGATGAGGAGCGGGGTTTTCTGGAAGCGCAGTTGCGCAGGCACAAGCCGGCGCGGTCACTGTCCGACAGGTGCCGGATCGTGTTGAGGTGCGCTGACGGTCTGACCAGCAAAGAGATCGCCGCCGAACTCGGCCATTCCGAGCATACGGTCGGCAAGTGGCGCCAGCGGTTTGCCAAGCACCGCATCGAAGGCCTTTCTGACGAATATCGCGCGGGCCGCCCGCGAACGATCTCGGACGAACAGGTTGCCGATGTGATCAAGCGAACGCTGGAAACGACACCAAAGGATGCAACTCATTGGTCGATCCGATCGATGGCCGAAGAAATCGGTCTGTCACACACCACAATCCGCCGCATCTGGAACGCCTTTGGGCTGCAGCCGCACCGCGCGGAAACCTTCAAGCTGTCTACCGACCCGCTGTTCGTGGACAAGGTGCAGGACGTGGTTGGCCTCTACATGTCGCCCCCGAACCGTGCTATCGTATTGTGTGTAGATGAAAAATCCCAGATCCAGGCACTGGACCGCGAACAGCCGGTGTTGCCCATGGCCCCCGGCGTGGCCGAGCGCAGAACCCACACCTACATCAGAAACGGCACGACATCGTTGTTTGCCGCCCTCGACATCGCCACCGGAGCGGTGATCGGGAAGTGCTACACACGCCACCGCGCGACGGAGTTCCTCGACTTCCTCAAGGAACTCGACCGCAGGATGCCCAAGGGGCGGGACGTGCATATCGTCATGGATAACTACGCCACCCACAAAACGCCGAGGGTCAAGGCATGGCTGGCGCGCCGTCCGCACTGGCACGTGCATTTCACACCAACATCGGCAAGCTGGCTGAACCAGGTCGAACGGTGGTTTGCCGAGTTAACCCGCAAACAAATCCAGCGCGGAGTTCACCGCTCCGTCGCGGAACTCGAAGCCGATATCGCCGCTTTCATCGAAGCCCACAACGAGAACCCCAAGCCCTACAAATGGATCAAGTCCGCCGACGAAATCCTGGCCTCCGTCAAAAGGTTCTGCCAGAAAACACTGGCAGGAACTTCACCGAAGTTCGACAGCAAATCGGGTAAATTCGCTATCTGCAACTTTCTGACGCTATATTTTTCAATGAGTTACTACCCCCTAGCCACCTGTTTCGCCGAAGATCTGTTGTAACACGTATTAGTAATATTCTGCTTGCAGATATGACGTATTCGGACTTATTGTTAGTCCAATGTATACGCGCATCTCAAAATCAGGCGGGCGCAGCTATCTCCAACTGGTGGAGGGGCATCGCGACGCAGACGGAAAGGTCAGGATCAAGGTCGTCGCCAATCTTGGTCGCCTGGACAGGCTGTCGTCTCAAAAACTGGATCCCCTGATCAATGGGTTGAACAGAGCCGTCGGTCGCCTTGAGAACACTGCACATGAGATCACACATGATCCGGCGCGCACCTATGGCACTGTCTTTGCGCTGCATGAATTGTGGAAGGAGCTTGGTTTCGACCGCGCTCTGAACCGTACCCTGCGCTCTGGAAAGCGCAGTATTGATGTCGAAGCCCTCGTGCGGGCCATGGTGTTCAACCGACTTTGCGATCCGACAAGCAAACTGGGCTGCCTGCGCTGGTTGGAGACTGTGGCGATGCCAGCAATGCCTGAGACTGTCACCCATCAGCATTTACTTCGCGCCATGGACGCGTTGATGGACAACGCTGAGATGGTCGAAGAAGCCCTGGCGCGCCAGATCAGGCCGCTTTTCGATCATGAGCTTACAATGGTCTTCTATGATCTGACGACCGTGCGCATTCATGGCGCGGCCCGGCTGGAAGATGACGTTCGCGCCTTCGGCATGAACAAGGAAACAGGCGCCATCGCACGTCAATTCGTGCTTGGCGTGGTGCAGACCGCTGATGGTCTGCCGCTTATGCACACCGTCCACCCAGGCAATGTGTCAGAGACCAAAACCCTGCAGAGCATGCTCTCTACGGTCCTGCAGCGTTTCCCCATCCAGCGTATCATTCTGGTCGCAGATCGCGGCTTGCTGAGCCTCGACAATATCCATCATCTGACGGAGATGGCCGATCAGGATGGGCGCAAGCTTGAGTTCATCCTGGCCGTGCCGGCCCGCCGCTACAGCGATCTTGTGGAAATCTTTCGGAGCTTCGACTTCAGCGGTGGTGATGGTCTGCGCGAGGCCGGCTTTGAAGGGCACCGCCTGATTGTTGCGCATGATGCCAAGCGTGCCCTTGAGCAGGGTGAGGCCCGTCGTGCGCGGATCAGGGAGCTGGAAGCCATGGGGGATGCCATGGTGGCAAAGCTTAATCGGCAAGATGAAGGCAAGAGCGAGAAAGGACGACGCGCATCGGACCGTGGGGCCTATAGCCGACTTTCCCGCGCCATTGCCGATGCAGAACTCTCCCGCTTCATCAAGGCAGATTTGACGGCAGATCGCTTCAGCTGGACAGTGGACGAGGACGCCGTCGCCCAGGCGGCCCTCTTCGACGGCAAGCTTGTCCTGCTCACCAATGTTCCCGAGATCACGCCAGCAGACGCTGTCCTAAAGTACAAGGCGCTGGCAGATATTGAGCGTGGTTTCAAAGTACTGAAATCCGACATCGAGATTGCGCCGGTTCACCACCGGTTGCCAGATCGCATCCGCGCCCATGCGCTGATCTGCTTTTTGGCGCTTACCCTCCACCGGGTCATGCGCAAGAGGTTGAAGGCCAAAGGACATCATGCAAGCCCCCAACTCGCCCTAGTCCCCTGATTCAGGCGATTTGCGGGTAAAGGTAAAGGAGTTTGGTTCTGGCGTCTTTGGTGGTGAAGTGCCAGTTGGTTTTGGCTTGTGCGTTGTTCCGATTTTGGGTCCAAGCAGCAACCTCTGTTTCCAGAGTAGCGTGATCTGGAATGCGCCGATCGAGGCATTGGCGCGCCAGAACACTAAGTTCGCACTCCGCGATGTTTAACCAAGACCCGTGTTTGGGCGTGTAATGCCAGTCGAAGCGATCAGCGATGCGTTTAGCTTCGGCCGGGGGAAAGGCTTCGTAAAGAGACGCGCGCCTATGGGTGTTCAAGTTGTCTTGAACCAGATCAATCTTGTCAGCCTTCGCAAAGTGGATGTCAGCCAGCTCTTTGAGAACATGAGCATAGTCGACGGCGGTGCGTCTGGCCCGAACGGCGACATGGCGCCAGCCCTCATGCGGAGCGAATACCATGAACAAGCTGGCGACGCCGTTGCGTTCGTATTCATAGTCAGACCGCGCGGGCTGACCCGGTCGCATCGGGATGGGGGCGCGGGTTTCTTTGGTCAATTGTTTGGAAGTCTCGTCCAGGCAGACCAGCGGACGCGCAGGGTCGTATGGGCGTGTGTAGACGGTGAGCACATCTTCCATGGCCGCGACAAAAGCAGCGCTGGCTTTGGGGGGGATCACCCAATAGCGGCTCTTGTGCGGTTTGAGAGCGTTTTTTTGAGCGTGCGCCCGATCGTGCTGTCACTGGCCTGATCTACGATACCCAACTCAACCACGCGCTTTTCCAAGAGCCGCAACGACCAGCGCGCATAGCCTTTGGGAGGTTCGGAGCAAGCCAGAGCGATCAGCTTTGCTTCTTTCTCCCCATCAAAGATCCTCGGTGGCGGTGTTGACTGTGTCTTGCGTGCAAGAGCAGCCTCAAGCCCTTCTTCCACAAGTTGACGACGGGTGCGATAGACGGTCGAAAGGCTGGTCTCCAACGCCTCAGATATCTGCGCGTCATCCCAGCCGCAATTTTCCGTGGACACATCCGCCTTCAACAATATTCGCGCCTTGAGCAGCCGATACGCCGCGCCACGACCCGTGCGGATTATACCTTCCAGTTGTTGGCGCTCTTCAGCATCCAGACGAACAACATATTTCACAGCGGGTCCACATTTGCCCATTTCAGCCTCCTCTGAAAGTTATCCCAGAGTGATTCAGAAAACCTCAACGAAGTCAAATACCGTGACACATGGGACTAGATATCTTGTCGCGTATTCACAAACACACGGCCTATGCCGGAAGCCGCAGCTTTCACGGAATAAGTAAAACCACACCGGAGCAACTGGACCTCTTCGAAATACTCAACCTGCCAAAGCCAGCCTGACAGCGCTCTTGTTGTAACATTTTTGGCCATTCGGCCTGAATAAAATCAAACGCTTATCGATTTTGTTGATGAACTTGGGACTTCAGATTCAGGTGACTAGATCTGAGAGCGTCAATGCCTCTGATCAATCGCGCAAATTCGTTCAAAATCACTCTAAAGCCTGCACCTACTGCGCTTAAAGCGAAAAATAACCCTAAAGATCGCGCATATCGCTATTGCTCACTCACCGACCGCCTGAGGAAATGATAGCAAATGTGCTGTACTTCATCTCATAAGGCTACACAAATTGTTAGCATGAATCAAAGATTGTGATTGTGGTAGTTTAAATGAAAATGGGCTGTATCTTTGGTATGTGTTGATGGGATCTAATGATGTTACCGTTTCGAGAAGATGAAAGTGACAATAATCTAGTTCGCAACAGTTCTAAACTGTACGGGTATGACGAAGCTTCAAGCCGACCTAACCTGGCACTCGGCTCACTTCTTGGCAGTATTCCCGTTGCGGTCATTATATTTCTGGTAATGCTGATTGCGAACAAGCCTATTTCTCAGGCAGTACTGATAAGCTGGGTCGCTTCACTTATAGCCTTTTTTTTAATCCTAGCCTGGAGCATGTTTCGCCACTCGACGGATGAGGTCGAACAATCATGCGAAGCAACCAAGTCTCACGACACTATCATGGTTTGGAAAAACTATACGAGATATAATAATGTACAACACCCGCTTTGTATAGCTCTGGTTGCTTGCGATGGCGATCATAGTCGCGAACTTGCAGACAATCTTCTTGATCTTGGCCATAAAGTTTTTCATTCGAAGCACACTACTAGAGTTCTAAGGCGCATAGAAGCTCAACCAGAACATTGGGATCTTTTGGTTTTCGACATGGATTTGGTTTCTGATTTGAATGTAGGTTTGGACATCCTAATAGAGTTCAGATCACTTAGTCCTTCAGTACCCGTCCTGCTTTTGTCGAGTACGGTGGAGCGTGATGAGTTTTCGGGTCATCGGCGGGTCATTGGAGACGCTACATTGCGCAAACCCGTTGTTAGCGACCGCCTGCTTGATGGACTTCATGCCACAGGCCATAATTTCCTCTCTTTTCATCAAGCAACGCACGACAACAAGGTTCTTGACCCATGAGCTATTGTCATCTGTCAGGTCTCGTTGTGCGGCATCTAAATCGCCGCACAACGATACCTGACGCAGGAACGCCGGTCATATGGCGCGGCCTCGTCCGCTCCGCTGACCCTGCTGCAGGCGCTCGTATTGAGCAAGCACCACCAGCAGGAACTTATGGGTAATTGCAAGCCCAACCGGATGTATACTGTTAAAATACCCCGCGCTTCATAGCAGATATTACCGCTTGCGTACGATTTCTCACACTCAGCTTACGACAAATCGACTTCACATCCATCTTTACGATCGTTTCCTCTACTCCGATATTCTTCCCGATTTCTTTGTTCGGCATTCCTTCACATAGAAACCCCAGCACACGCATTTCGCGCGGCTTCAAGCCAATATCCGCAGCTTCAGCGTTCGGTGTCCGGTACATGAATTCGCCTGGAAGATACAATTCACCTTCTGCAATAATGCGCAGGGCATGTTTCAGTGTCCTGAGAGGCAAGGTCTTGGGAATGTACCCGCAGGCACCGGCGCGGATTGCTTGCTCTACGACTGTCCAATTCGCAACGCCTGAAAACAGCGCTACAGAGCCCTCATTCGCGCTGATCAGACGACGCATTCCATTCAGGCCATCCATGCCTGGCACTTCATAGTCGAGCAAAATAATGTCGAATCTGCCAGCTTCACCAATCCTGTTGAATGCGGCATCTACCGAAGATACCGATTCGGCATGAAAGCCTTTTTCTAAGCAGAGTGCTGCCAACAATACATCACAGATCAGGGAGTGGTCATCTACGATGAGAACAATCGAATCTCTTACTTGGGTGCTTACATTTTTCTCGTATGTCGCCATCTCTAGTCGTCAACTTTCTGTGTCAGTGCGCCTTCTAAACGCGATATATGCTGATGATAATGTTTGGCGACCCATAGCCGTCGTAATTTGATACAATCCATGACCTGCCCCCCGGTCGTCCCTCAATCATAACGAGAGTCCTTGGGGTTGATAGTTGTCATTTTGGGCTTGGGCAAGCGCGCCGTGCGCGGAGCCCTCAGATAGCTCAAGCGCTCGGCGCGCTTCAGCGGGTGTTTTGTTGCCCAGCGATGAGTGTGGCCTGACGTGGTTGTAATCATAGCGCCACAGGCCCAGTTTTCGCCGTGCATCGTCCAGGCTGTCGAAGATCTCCTCATTCAGGCATTCGTCGCGCAGGCTGCCATTGAATGACTCGATGTAGCCATTTTGTTGCGGCTTGCCGGGGTCGAGATAATGCCACTGCACGTCGTTCTTCTGCGCCCATTTCAGAATGGCGGCACTGGTGAACTCTGTTCGTTGTCGCTGACAATGCTCTCTGGCTTTCCATACACGCGCACCAGCGCATCCAGTTCACGGGCCACGCGCGCGCCTGACAGGCTGGTGTCGGCAATCAGGCACAGGTTTTTCCGGCAGCAATCATCATTCACTGCCAGAATGCGGAATTTGCGTGATGCACCAAACGTGTCGGACACGAAATCCATCGACCAACGCTGGTTTGGGCGCAGCGCTGTTGGCATGGGTGTTCGGCTGCCGCGTGCGCGCTTTCGACCGCGTCGTCGGCGCACGGACAGCCCCTCTTCGCGGTAGATGCGGTAGAGCTTCTTTGCATTCATGATCATACCCTTGCGCTGAAGCAGAATGCCGATACGTCGATATCCAAACCGGCGTCGGCTCGAAGCAATCTCATTCATTGCTTTGCGGATGTCCGGACTGTCAGGCGGGCGCTCCCGTCGCACAGTCTTCGGATCGACACCGACCAGGGCGCAGGCCCGGCGTTGCGAGATTTGGTGATCCCTCATCGCCTTGAGCGCTGCGTCCCGCCGCTGCATCGGTGTCGTCAGGGTTTTCCCAGCAAATCCTTCAGCACGACATTGTCCAGCATCGTATCCGCCAACAGGCGCTTGAGCTTCGCGTTCTCATCCTCAAGCTGTTTGAGCCGACGGGCATCTGACAATTCCATGCCGCCATACTTGGCTTTCAGCTTGTAAAATGAGGCCGGACTGAGCCCATGCTTGCGGCAGACCTCTGCCGTGGCCATGCCAGCTTCTTGCTCTTTGATCATCCCGATGATTTGCGCCTCGGTGAAACGGCTTTTCCTCATGTCGTCTGCTCCTTCAAAGGTTCGGCAGACTCTACATCAGATTGAGGGTAACCACCCGATTTGAACCGCCTGCTTCTGGGCGCTTCGCGATGTTATGAGATGTCTTTAACGACGTCGTTAACGACGTCCCTTATTGGAGGCATTGATGCGCGGAGAAATACTTGGGGCTGAACGGCGGCGACGTTGGAGTGATGAGGAGAAGGTGGCAATCGTACGGTCAGTTGGAGTCGGTGGGGCGACAGTGACCCAGATTGCCCAGCGTCATGATGTGACGCGGCAGCAGATCTATAGCTGGCGATACGATCTGAAGAGGAAGGGCCTTTTGCCATACGACCCTGAAACGGTGTTTTTGCCGGTCGAGTTTTTGGAAATGGACCCTGAGGCATCGAGACCTTGTGCGGTTAGTGATGAGCAAGACGGGCGGGTTGAGGTTGTTCTGCGCAATGGCCGGAGTTTGCGCATTGATACAGATGTCGATGCGTCTGCCTTGACCCGGCTGATAAAGGCGGTGGAAGCGGCATGATTGGTCCGGGCACTGGGGTTAGGGTCTATCTGGCTTGCGGCTACACTGATATGCGTAAGGGGATTGCCGGCCTGTCGGCGATTGCACAGGATGTGCTACGCCAGCGCCCTGCGAGCGGCGCAGTCTTTGCATTCCGTGGGCGTCGGGGAGATAGGATAAAGCTGCTGTTTTGGGACGGACAGGGATTTTGTCTGTATTATAAAGTTCTCTCGAAGGGGCGTTTCCCATGGCCTTCGGCCTCTGACGGAAGCGCGCGTTTGACCTCTGCGCAGCTGGCCATGCTGTGGGAAGGAATGGAGTGGCGAAGGCCGGATTGGGGCGCGCCGCCAGCCCGTGTCGGATGATTTATCTTGCTGTAATTGCTTGTTTTTAGTGGATATAAGGCTTGGGATATGGTATAAATTTCCATGTCCCAAGCAGCGATTTCTCTCCCCAACGATCCGGCCGCTCTGAAGGTGATGATCACCTCTTTGCAGGCAGAGAACCAGAAAATCCTGGCCACTTTGCGCGCGCATGACTTGCTCGTTCAAGCCCTGCGCATCCGGATTGCCAAACTGAAGAAACAGAAGTCCGGTTCCAGCTCGGAAAAGATCGAGCGTGAGATCGAACAATTGGAACTCGCGCTGGAAGACCTGAATGTCGCTGTTGCCGAGGCACAAGACACGTCGCCAGATGAGAGTGAGGACGCTGACACGGACGCAGACGCGCGTAATACCACAGCAGATGCGCCAGAAAAGAAGCAACGCCGTCGTCCTAAAGTGTCGCCTGATACCCCCCGCGAACGCCGTGAGCTTGATCCTGGTGACACATGCCCCGACTGCGGTGGCAATCTGCGGGTGGTAGGTGAGGATGTCAGCGAGTTGCTTGATATGATCGCAGCGCAGATGAAAATCATCGAAATCGCGCGCATCAAGAAATCTTGCCGGTGCTGCGAGAAGATCGTTCAGCCACCCGCCCCCAGCAGACCAATCCCGCGCAGCATGGCGGGCCCAAACCTGTTGGCATTCATCCTGGTCTCGAAATACGATGATCAGCTGACTTTGTATCGCCTCAATGAAATCTTCGCCCGGATGGGAGCAGATATTTCCGATACAACGATGGCCGACTGGTGCGGCGGGGCAATGAAAGCACTGGCGCCACTGATCAAGATGATCGAGGACGCAATCATGGCCAGCGATCTGCTACATGCAGATGATACACCTATCCGGGTCCTTGATCGAAGTCGACGAGACAGAGGGCTTGGAAAAGGTGTGAAAAAAGGCCGCCTGTGGGCCTATGTTCGCGACCAGCGCCCTTGGGCGGGAGGAGCCCCGCCGGGGGCTGTCTACCAGTTCGCCCCTGACTGGAAAGAAGAGCATGTCCTGACCCACCTCGCCAAATCCAGCGGCATTTTGCAGGCCGATGGCTACAAAGGGTATACCAAGCTCTATGCTCCTGATCTCAACGGCAAGAGCCAGTTCCGAGAGGCTGCATGTTGGGCCCACCTGAGGCGCGACTTCCATGATGTTTGGATTGTGACGAAATCTGAAATCGCGCGCGAAGCGCTCGACCGGATCGGCGCGCTTTATGATATCGAGCGCCAGATCAACGGTCAGCCCGCAGACATACGCAAAGCAGTGCGCCAGGAAAAAACCAAACCCAAGGTCGAGGCCTTCCGGGTCTGGGCAGAGCAGCAATTAACACGCATCCCCGGCAAAAGCGATCTGGCCAAAGCGTTCCGGTATGGGCTGAGCCGCTGGAAGGCACTTACGCTGTTTTGAGAACGGCAGTGCAAAAGTGAGCCACGGAAGTGGCGTGATAATCTCGCTGCGGGCAGCGTAAAATGTTGCCACTTTGGCCCTTTCTGTTTGCAGGGAGGGCGGGAGATTTTAGTCGTGGATTTATATCTGAAGGTCCGCCTCGCGCGTCGGGGTGGTATGAGCGAACGGGAGGCCGCTGGCCATTTCGGGATTTCGCGTGCGAGCGTGAAGAAGATGATGATGTTTTCGGTCCCGCCCGGGTATCAGCGAACGGCGCAGATCAAGCGGCCCAAGCTGGACGGGTTCACCGGCTTCATCGATCAATGGATGCAAGACGATCTGAAGCGTCCCCGTAAACAGCGCCACACCGCCAAGCGCATTTTTGAACGGCTATGCGACGAGCACCAGTTTCTAGGCGGTTACACGACGGTCAAGAATTACGTCCGAGAACAAGGGCGGCGCAGCCGAGAGATGTTTGTCCCGCTGGCGCATGCCCCCGGCCATGCTCAAGCGGATTTCGGCGAGGCGATGGTCGTGATTGGCGGGGTTGAGCAGAAGGCGCATTTCTTCGCGCTGGATCTGCCTTACAGCGATGCCTGCTTTGTTCGGGCTTATCCTGCGGCGGTCTCCGAGGCCTGGGTTGATGGTCATGTTCATGCTTTTGCATTCTTCGGCCGGGTTCCACAGTCGGTTCTTTATGACAACGATCGATGCCTGGTCGCGAAGATTCTGCCGGACGGCTCGCGCAAGCGGACCAAGCTGTTCAGTGGGTTCCTGTCGCATTACTTCATCCACGATCGTTATGGTCGACCGGGTAAGGGCAACGATAAAGGCGCTGTTGAGGGTCTGGTTGGATATGCGCGGCGCAACTTCATGGTGCCCATCCCACATTTTGCAACATGGGAAGCCTTCAATCTCTGGCTGGAAGAGCAATGCCGTAAGCGCCAGTCAGATGTCTTGCGCGGACATGACGACAGCATCGGGCAACGACTGGCGCGCGATCTTGAAGCGATGATGGATCTGCCGGCGTCTCCATTTGATGCCTGTGATCAGGCCAGTGGCCAGGTAAACTCACAATCCCTGGTGCGCTACAAAACCAATGATTACTCGGTGCCGGTTGCCTATGGCCACCGTGACGTCTGGATCCGGGGTTATGTCGATCAGGTTGTCATCGGCTGTGGTGGTGATGTGATTGCCCGCCACCCCAGGTGCTGGGACCGCGAGGATATGGTCTTTGATCCTGTTCATTATCTGCCGCTGCTGGAGCAAAAGACCGGGGCGCTGGATCAGGCTGCCCCATTGGTGGAATGGGAGTTGCCAGAGGAATTTGCAACCTTGCGCCGCTTGATGGAGGCCCGCATGATCAAGGCAGGTCGGCGCGAGTATGTGCAGGTCTTGCGGTTGTTGGAGACGTTTGACATGGCCGACCTGAATGTCGCTGTCAAAAACGCGCTTCGCATGGGCGCGATTGGGTTTGATGCCGTCAAGCATCTTGTCTTGTGCCAAGTCGAGAAGCGGCCGCCCAAGCTGGATCTGGATGTCTATCCGTATCTGCCAAAGGCCAATGTCGGCACCACGTCGGCGGCCAGTTATATGTCCCTGATGAAGCGAGGGCAGGCAGCATGAGCGACACTCCTCAAATCCTGCTGGACCATCGCCTCAAATCCCTGCGGCTGCCAACGGTGCTGCGAGAATATGGCAAATTGGCCCGCCAATGCGCCAAAGAGGGGCATGACCATGTTGAGTTCCTCGCACGTTTGGTTGAATTGGAAATGATCGACCGTGAACGGCGGATGATCGAACGGCGCATCAAGGCCGCGAAGTTCCCAGCTGTCAAAAGCCTGGATAGCTTCGACTTCAAGGCGATCCCGGCCTTGAACAAGATGCAAGTGCTGGAGTTGGCGCGCTGCGAATGGATTGACCGGCGCGAGAATGTCATAGCGCTCGGCCCCTCAGGCACGGGCAAGACCCATGTTGCTTTGGGCCTTGGCCTATCTGCCTGTCAAAAAGGCCTGTCGGTCGGCTTTGTTACGGCTGCAGCGCTGGTTCACGAACTGATGGAGGCCAGAGACGAACGCAGGCTCTTGCGGCTTCAAAAGCAGATGGTGGGTTACAAGCTGCTCATCATCGACGAATTGGGCTTTGTGCCGCTCAGTAAAACGGGGCTGAATTGCTGTTCGAGTTGATCTCCCAACGCTACGAGCGCGGCTCCACGCTGATCACAAGCAACCTGCCATTCGACGAATGGACCGAAACCTTTGGGTCAGAACGCCTGACAGGCGCACTGCTCGATCGCCTGACCCACCATGTCAACATCCTTGAGATGAATGGCGAAAGCTACCGCCTTGGACAAAGCAAGGCGCGTCAGGCAACACCCAAAACCTAAATCACGATCAGCACAGATTGGCCCTGACGGGCCAAAGCATCCGGGCAACCGCCAGCTATATGACAAGCGCGGCCGCCCGGATGCTGGCGCTCGTCTGGAAACTGATTACCCCGCCCCCAAAGTGGCAACATTTTGCGCTGCCCTTTGGCTCACTTTTACTCTGCCGTTGACATGTTTCTCGATGACGGGCGCGTGGCCATCGATAACAATGCTGCTGAGCGGGCGCTCAGGCCGATCGGAGTCGGGAGACGGAACTGGTTATTCGCAGGCTCAGATGCTGGGGGCGAAACTCTTGCGCGTGCCATGACCATTATCGAGTCAGCAAAGATGAGCGGTCTTGATCCACAAGCCTATCTGGCAGATGTTCTGGATCGCATCCATGATCATATGAACCCCCGCCTTGGGGAACTGCTGCCCTGGAACTGGAAGCCAAAAACCTGAAGCCGCAGGATGACCACCGTGACTAATCTCTGCACCCTCGAATATGTCGCGGAAATGCTCGGCGAGGACCTCGAGATGTTGGAGGCTGTCATTTGGAATGATGACAACCTCAGTTATGGTGCGATCGTCAGCGTCCACACTGGAGCGGACGAATCCATCACGACCTTAACCGACGATGGTATCGAAGAGCTCAAAGACATGCTCAGCGATGCGCGCATATCACAGGATACATGGCATGCATTCCTCGAAGACTTCGTCGATGACCCCGAAATAATCGCACGCGTCAAGGATAAATGGCCGCGGTAGAAATCGGGCGGTTACGTTATGGTGCGATCGTCAGCGTCCACACTGGAGCGGACGAATCCATCACGACCTTAACCGACGATGGTATCGAAGAGCTCAAAGACATGCTCAGCGATGCGCGCATATCACAGGATACATGGCATGCATTCCTCGAAGACTTCGTCGATGACCCCGAAATAATCGCACGCGTCAAGGATAAATGGCCGCGGTAGAAATCGGGCGGTTACGATTGAGGGAACTTTCGGGGGGCAGGTCAAATGCCTTGAAGCGCGACCGATAAGATTGTTCGAGACAATCTGGATTCCGCAGTGCTCACCCGCAATAGACACGAAGAGAAGTGGTCAGTCGTGAGAGATCCTCTCCTTTCATGCGGGTTAAAATACCCCGCGCTTCATAGCGGATATTACCGCTTGAGTACGATTTCTCACACCCAGCTTACGACAAATCGACTTCACATCCATCTTTACGATCGTTTCCTCTACTCCGATATTTTTCCCGATTTCTTTGTTCGGCATTCCTTCACATAGAAACCCCAGCACACGCATTTCGCGCGGCTTCAAGCCAATATCCGCAGCTTCAGCGTTCGGTGTCCGGTACATGAATTCGCCTGGAAGATACAATTCACCTTCTGCAATAATGCGCAGGGCATGTTTCAGTGTTCTGAGAGGCAAGGTCTTGGGAATGTACCCGCAGGCACCGGCGCCGATTGCTTGCTCTACGACTGTCCAATTCGCAACGCCTGAAAACAGCGCTACAGAGCCCTCATTCGCGCTGATCAGACGACGCATTCCATTCAGGCCATCCATGCCTGGAACTTCATAGTCGAGCAAAATAATGTCGAATCTGCCAGCTTCACCAATCCTGTTATATGCGGCATCTACTGAAGATACCGATTCTGCATGAAGCCCGTTTTCTAAGCAAAGTGCTCCCGACAATGTGTCGCAGACTAAGAAATGATCATCTACGAGGAGAATTTTCAACACTTCTGATGAGTCGGATGTATTTTTCTCATAAGTGGTCATTTTTATCGCTATCTTCTACATATATGCCTCATCGTTGATATGAAGGGATGTTGATGGATTTCCAACTAGTGTTTTCTTAATAGTATTAGAGCCATCTAAAGTTGTTTTGGTTTGTGGGTGTATCGTAGATGGACGATTGCTTGTGGGGTGGTAGAGAAAAATGGTACTGCGCCGCGTGGAGTGTGAACATGTACGCCCGCCCTATGCATCCAAGACTTTGAAAATGGCTGGTTTGTTCTTAAAAGCTGTGTAGGTTCAGGACTCATTGAAATTCATAGCCAGAACAGCACTGTTGCGGCGAGCGCGACTGCGGACAAGAAGACCTTCGGGCACCTATCATAGCGGGTTGCAACCCTTCGCCAGTCCTTCAGCCTCCCAAACATGATCTCGATCCTGTTGCGCCTTTTGTAGCGGCGCTTGTCGTATTTCACGGGGGTCTTGCGCGCTTTTCGGCCAGGGATGCAGGGCTTTATCCCTTTGTCTTTCAACGCATCTCTGAACCAATCAGAGGTGGTCGCGGAAATTCGGACCAGTTGCTAAGCTCTGGCAACTGAAGAAGGACGAACAATCGATATGGCTGCGTATTCCGGGGTCATCCGGCCAGTGATTCCGAAAGTATCCGGCCACCCATTCCGATTTTATCCGGCCACTGATTCCGGAGCATCCGGCCACCCTGTGATGTGATGCTGCGAGGCAATCTGTAACTGGCTACCGTCTGGCTTTTTAGTCTGGAAGGAAGCCCGATGAAGAGATTGCCAATGCGGAAGATACGAGATGTTTTGCGGCTATCAGCCGAGGGTCTTTCGACCCGTAAAATTGGTGTCAGCCTGACGATTGGGCGGACAACGGTTAAGGCCTATCTGGATCGCGCTGCCGAGGTTGATCTGAGCTGGCCGCTACCACCAGAGATGTCTGACACCGACCTTGAGCGCCTGATTTACCCACGCACGGCGCGTGATATTGCGAACCGCGCGACCGAGCCTAACTGGCCCTGCATTCACCGCGAGTTGCGCCGCAAGGGCGTGACGTTGATGCTGTTGTGGGAAGAATATCGCGCTGATCATCCTGATGGGTATGGATACTCCCGGTTTTGCGAACTTTACACACGCTGGGAAGGCAAGCTGTCGCCGGTGATGCGACAGCGCCATCCTGCAGGTGAGCGCCTGTTCGTCGATTATGCCGGCCATACGATCGATGTGATTGACCCCGAGACCGGGGAGGTGCGCACGGCACAGGTGTTTGTCGCTGTTCTGGGGGCATCGAACTATACATTTGTCGAGGCGACCTGGACGCAATCCCTACCGGATTGGATCGCAAGCCATGTCCGCGCTTTGGATTTCTTCGGTGGTGTGACCGCCCAGATCGTCTCGGACAATTTGAAGGCAGGGGTCACCAAGGCGTGCTTTTACGACCCCGTAATCAACCGGACTTACGCAGATATGGCCGCGCATTACGACACGGCCGTTGTCCCGGCGAGGCCATATAAGCCCAAAGATAAGGCGAAGGCAGAGGGTGGGGTATTGCTGGCTGAACGCTGGATACTGGCACGGCTGCGCAACCGCCAGTTCTTCAGCCTTGCTGAGTTGAACGCGGCCATCAAGCCGTTGCTTGACAGGCTCAACGACAAGGTCTCTCGCCATCTGGGTGCCAGCCGCAGACAGCTTTTTGAACAGCTGGACAAACCCGCCCTGAAGTCGCTGCCGGTAGCATCGTATGTTTATGCTGAATGGAAGAAGTGCCGCGCCGGGTTCGATTACCACGTCGCGATCGACAAGCATTATTACTCCGTGCCCTATCAGCTGCTGAAGAAAGAGCTGTGGGCGCGGATCACAGGCCGCACCATCGAAGTCTTCCATCTCGGGCAGCGTGTCGCCTCTCATGTCAGGACGTCCAGCAACGGGAAGCACTCTACGCTGCGCGATCACATGCCAGCGCACCACCAATTCCGCGATGACTGGACGCCAGAGCGTATCAAAGCACGTGCGGCTCGCGTTGGGCCAAACGTGGCCATCTTCGTTGAGGTCGTGATGCGCGAGCGCAAGCACCCGGAACAGGGCTATCGCACCTGCCTTGGGGTGATCCGGCTGGCCGACAAGTTTGGCCGCGACCGACTTGATGCGGCCTGTCGCCGTGCGCTCGAAATCAACGCCAGATCCTATTCGTCACTCCTGTCCATTCTCAAGAATGGGCTTGAGAGCAGGCCCCGCACCCGCGCCACGGACGAGCCTGCCATCACCCACCCCAATATCCGTGGCGCCGATTACTTCCATTGAAAGGAACACAATGCTCGACCATCCAACCCTTCATCACCTTAAAGCCCTCAGGCTGGACGGCATGGCCGAAGCCTTTGCCGAACTGCAGATGCAAGATGCAACTGCCGATCTCGGCCATGCTGAATGGCTTGGCTTGCTCGTTGACCGTGAGGTCGCAAGCCGAGAAACAAAGAGGTTTGAGGCTCGCATGCGGACTGCCAGGCTGCGCCATGTTGGCGCCAGCCCAGAAGATGTTGATTACCGCGCACGCCGTGGCCTCGACAAAGCGCTGTTCCAAAGCCTGCTCACAGGCAGATGGATCACCGACAAGCGTAATCTGATCATCACGGGCCCCTGTGGCGTCGGCAAGACCTGGCTTGGCTGCGCACTGGCCCAGGCAGCCTGTCGTGACGGCGTGACTGTGGTCTACAAACGGATGCCGCGCCTCTTCGAGGAATTGGAGCTGTCCCATGGTGACGGACGCTTCCCCCGCTTGTTCCGCAGCATCACGAAGGCGCAATTGCTGATCTTGGACGACTGGGGACCGGACAGGCTGACATCACCGCAACGCCGCGATCTCATGGAGATCGTCGAAGAGCGTTACGGGCGCGGCTCAACGATGATCACAAGCCAATTACCCATCAAAGCCTGGCATGACGTCATCGGCGAACCCACATTCGCCGATGCCATCCTCGATCGCATCGTTCACAACGCCTACCGTCTCGAACTCGAGGGCCAATCCATGCGCAAGACCATCACCAAAATGGGTGACGAAACCCCTCAGGACTGATAACCAAAACACGCTGCCTCACGGCAACGCGTCACAGGTGGCCGGATACCCCGGAACAGGTGGCCGGATGTTGTCGGAATGGGTGGCCGGATCCGCCGGAATACGCAGATATGGCGAAACAGAAGCGTTACACGGCAGAATTCAAGGCGAAGGTTGCCTTGGAAGCGATCCGTGAAGAGTTGACGACGGCAGAGCTGTCGAAGAAATATGAAGTACATCCGACGATGATCAACGGCTGGAAACGCACGGCAATTGCCAAGATGGCGCAGTCGTTTGACGCCAAGCCGGTTGGTGAACCAGTGATTTCCGGCAAGGATGTAGAGAAGCTGCACGCCAAGATTGGCCAATTGGTAGTGGAACGGGATTTTTTGGCGGATGCCTCCAGGCTCATTCTCGGGACTGGAGGCAAAAAGCCGTGAAGAAAGATCATCCCAAACTGAGTGTCCGGCGGCAATTCACACTGCTGTCGCTCGCCCGATCGACGCTGTACTATCAGCCCTGCGGTGAAAGCGCGGAAAACCTGAAATTCATGAAGATCATCGACGAGCAATTCCTGAAAACGCCATGGTACGGCTCGCGGCAGATGGCGCGTCATATGCAAAGAGAGGGTCACAAATGCGGCCGCCATCGCGCAAGACGGCTGATGCGGCTCATGCGTTTGGTGCCGATCTATCAGGAACCCAAGACCAGTAAGAAAAACCCCGAACACAAGGTTTATCCATATCTTCTAAAAGATCTGCCCATCACGCGTCCCAACCAGGTGTGGTGTACGGACATTACCTATATCCGCATGCAGCGCGGGTTTTTGTATCTGGTCGCCATCATGGACTGGCACAGCCGCAAGGTGCTGAGCTGGCGGCTGTCCAATACTATGGATGCCGGGTTCTGCGTCGAGGCCTTGAAGGAGGCACTGGCCACCTATGGCCCGCCCGAAATTTTCAATTCGGACCAGGGCAGCCAGTTCACCAGCACCGATTTCACCGACGTTTTGAAAGACGCAAAGGTGAAGATTTCGATGGATGGGCGCGGCCGCTGGATCGACAACCGCATGATCGAACGACTGTGGCGGTCCTTGAAATACGAATGCGTCTTCTTGAACACCTTCGAAACTGGCCGGGAGGCGCGCCAGGGGATCGGCACCTGGATCGCTTATTACAATGAAGAACGCCCGCATTCATCCCACGGCCTGATGACCCCGGACGAAGTTTATGATAATCGCAAACCAAACATGAAACTTGCCGCGTGATAGGAAACCCATGCCAGAGCGCTGCGCGGCATAAAACTGGTCGAAAAACCAGGACCACCTCTATCAGCGTCATAGCCGCGATCTGCGAGCAGCCAATCTGCCTTCGGCAGTTCGCTCACCAAGGCCGCTGCGCCCGTGTAGTCGCTGACCTGCCCAGCCGACATGAAGAAATTGATCGGGCGGCCAATCGCGTCGGTGACAGCATGCAACTTCGTGTTCATCCCGCCTTTCGTGCGTCCGATCAGGCGGCCACACCCCCCTTTTTTGCCCGCAGGCTTGATGCCGTGCGGTGCGCCTTGAGATATGTCGCGTCGATCATGATCGTCTTTCTTTCGGTGCCCTTGGCTGCCAGACCGCTCATGATCCGGGCAAATACACCCATATCGCTCCACGTTTCCAGCGATTGTATAAGGTCTTGTGCGGACCATACTCCTTGGGGGCATCGCACCACCGCAACTCATTGCGATTGATGAAAATAATCCCGCTCAATACGCGCCGATCATCAACACGGGGCTTGCCATGACTCTTGGGGAAGAAGGGTTTCAGACGCTCCATCTGCGTGTCGCTCAGCCAGAAAAGATTGCTCATTGATCGGTCTCCTTGCGGAGCGTGAATCATGACGCGTGGCTGAAATCAATGGGTCCTGAACCTAGTCACCTGAATCTGAAGTTCCTGCCAGTGTTTTCTGGCAGAACCTTTTGACGGAGGCGAGGATTTCGTCGGCGGACTTGACCCATTTGTAGGGCTTGGGGTTCTCATTGTGGGCGTCGATGAATGCCGCGATGTCGGCTTCGAGTTCTGCGACGGAGCGGTGAACGCCGCGCTGGATTTGTTTGCGGGTTAACTCGGCAAACCAGCGTTCGACCTGGTTCAGCCAGCTTGCCGATGTTGGTGTGAAATGCACGTGCCAGTGCGGACGGCGCGCCAGCCATGCCTTGACTCTCGGTGTCTTGTGGGTGGCGTAGTTATCCATGACAATATGCACATCCCGCCCCTCGGGCATTCTGCGGTCGAGTTCCTTGAGGAAGTCGAGGAACTCCGTCGCGCGGTGGCGTTTGTAGCACTTCCCGATCACCGCGCCGGTGGCGATGTCGAGGGCGGCAAACAACGATGTCGTGCCGTTTCGGGTGTAGGTGTGAGTTCTCCGCTCGGCCACACCGGGGGCCATGGGCAACACCGGCTGTTCGCGGTCCAGCGCCTGGATCTGAGATTTTTCATCTACACACAACACGATAGCCCGGTTCGGCTGCGACATGTAGAGGCCGACCACGTCCTGCACCTTGTCCACGAACAGCGGGTCGGTGGACAGCTTGAAGGTTTCTGCGCGGTGCGGCTGCAGCCCAAAGGCGTTCCAGATGCGGCGGATAGTGGTGTGTGACAGTCCGATTTCTTCGGCCATTGACCGGATCGACCAATGGGTTGCATCCTTAGGCGTCGTTTCCAGCGTTCGCTTGATCACATCGGCAACCTGTTCGTCCGAGATCGTTCGCGGGCGGCCCGCGCGATATTCGTCAGAAAGGCCTTCGATGCGGTGCTTGGCAAACCGCCGCCGCCACTTGCCGACCGTATGCTCGGAATGGCCGAGTTCGGCGGCGATCTCTTTGCTGGTCAGACCGTCAGCGCACCTTAACACGATCCGGCACCTGTCGGACAGTGACCGTGCCGCCTTGTGCCTGCGCAACTGCGCTTCCAGAAAACCGCGCTCCTCATCGCTGAGTGCAATCGCAATAGATACCCGACCCCGCATGCCATACCCCCCAAAGTTCGCCTCACATCAATGATGGCAAATTTGGTTCCGGGTGACTAGAACGCTTTCCGCCTGCGCTCTGGCCCGGTGGGGAGGATGGATTTTATGGCTTTCATCTTGACCTGATGCGGCGGCGGGTCGCAGCGCCTAGAGTGATGCGTCAGTTGTATGCATCCGCCGAAGGCCGTGGCCGTGCGGTGTTGATCAGAGGCGTTTGAGCGCAGCTTTTGGTTTACGCGGCTTCGGGGCCCACTTTTTGGCGAGACGCTCGAAGTTGTCGAGGATGCGGCCGATTTCGGCCTCATCAGGATCGAACTTCCCCCCATGCCATTCCAGCATCCGGTTATGTTCTTCGTGCTTGGGGTCTGCCATGGCGTCAACGAAGTCGGCGTAGCCGAGGAACCCACCTACATCTTCAGGGGGGCGGGCCCCGATAGCCCTGACAAGACGCGGGTAGTCGGCACCCGGGATGGCATCATCGATTTTCTCGACCTTGATCACATGGTGCCAGTTGTCGCCAAAATCATAGATGTAATGGATGGTCTTGGTGCCGACGTCTTCCAGCACATCGATCAGGCTGGTTTTACTGGCAGGCAGCGGGCCGTCGTAATAGCCGTCAGGATCTGGCACACCCCAGCCAACGCCGCCGGCTCGGAACTCGTAAAGGTGGCTGTCGGTCCAGCCCATGGCGGCCTGGATCACATCGTGCAGACGGTTCAGCTTGATCTTCAGTGGCACATCGAAGCGCCGCAACACCTGAGGCTCGACGTCAGATAATGTCACCTTGAGGCGCGCAACCAGGCTCATGCAGCAATCCTCTTCAATTCAGTTGCGGCCTTCCAATGCCAAGGCAGCAATTCATGCACGCGCGATACCGGCATATCCGGCAGGCGGGCGAGGACATCGGCAAGCCATGCCTGCGGGTCGATGTCATTCATCTTTGCCGTGACGATAAGGGTATACATGAAGGCCGCCCTGTCGCCACCACGTTCCGACCCTGCAAAAAGCCACGACTTTCTGCCCAATGCGATGCCTCTGAGAGCGCGCTCGGCGGCATTGTTCGTCATGCACAGGCGCCCATCATCAAGGAATGCAGTAAAGGCGTCCCAGCGACCCGTCCCATTAAGCATGTAGTTGATCGCCTTGGCGACAGGGTTGTGCTTTGACATCCGGGCCCGCTCGGCCTGCATCCAGTCACGCAGATCGTCGACCAGCGGCGCGACCCGATGCTGGCGGACTTCGTGGCGCTCTGCGGCGGACAGGCCGGTGATTTCACGCTCGACGGCAAAGATCGCATCGATCCGCATCACAGCGTCCAGCGCGATGGGAGATATCTCCTCTGCTACCTTCTTGCCCTTGCGGGCTGTGGCCTTGATATCTGCCAGCTCGAAGAACTTGCGTCTGGCATGGCTCCAGCACAGTGCTGCGCGCACCGGACCCGGGCTTCGATCTGCCAGATAGAGATCATTGTAACCGCCATAGACGTCCGATTGCAGCACACCATGCCACCCGGCCAGGTGCTTATTGGGATGGATCATCTGACGATCAGGCGAGAACTTGAAGAAAGCAGCAGGCGGCGCGCCCCCATGCCACGGCCGGTCATCGCGCACATAGGTCCACAGCCGCGCGGTCTTTGTGCCCCCGCGCGCCCAAAGTGGCACGGTCGTGTCATCACCATGCAGACGGCTCCCATCCAGCACATGGCTTTCGATCAGCGCATGGATGGGAGCCAGTGCCACACAGGCATGACCGATCAGATCAGCCAGAGTGGACAGGCTGAGATCAATGCCTTCTCGCGCAATGCGCTCGGATTGCCGATTGAGGGGTTGGTGCTGTCCATATTTGTCGAAGGCGATCATGGCGATCAACTGTGGCCCGGCCCAACCGCGCGGAATGGCATGGAACGGGACTGGCGGTTGGCTGATCTTCTCGCAGGCCCGGCAGGTGAACTTCTCCCGAACCGTCTGGATCACCTTCCACTGGCGGGGGATCACTTCCAGCGTCTCGGTGACATCCTCGCCCATCTTCACGATCCGGTCCGAGCCACAGCAGGTGCAACTGGTCGGCGCCTCAACCACCACACGTTCGCGCGGCAGGTGGTCGGGAAAGGGTTTGCGCACGGGCTTGCGCCGCGTGAAGGCGCGCACGGTGCTGGTCTTGTCCTGCGCTTCGGCCTGTTCAGCCGCCAGCGCATCTTCGGTGGCCGCGGCTTCCAATTCCTCAAGCTGCAATTCCAGCTGATCGATCAGTCGCGCGCGGCGCTCGGAGGAGATACCGTATTTGTCGCGCCGCAGTTTGGCGATCTCCAGCTTCAATTCCTGGATCATCGCTTCCGTGCAGGAGGCAAGGGCGCGGGCCCGGGCCAATTCAGCTTCCGCAGCTTGCGCACGGGCTTGTGCAGCCTCGGCCGAGGCTGTTTGCGCAGCAAGTGCGGCGCGCAATTCAGCGATTTGCAGGGCGGTATCTGACATGGCAAATCTTTACCATAGACGCCAAGAAAGGCCAATAAAAACAGGCGTTTCATCGCAGATTATCCAGCCGTTTTGGGCCTCTGCGTCCAGCGTGGATTTCTCCAGTCTATGCCCTCCAGAAGATAACCAAGCTGGGCTGATGATATCGCCACCGCGGTTCCGTCCTGGCTCACAGGCCAGATGAACTTACCTGCCTCGAGGCGTTTCACATACAGCGACATACCGACGCCATCATGCCACAAAAGTTTCACCAGATCACCTTTGCGGCCCCGGAAGCAGAAGATTTCTCCACCATGTGTCACGGGCGGTTGCGACGGAGGCACAGGGGGCAGACCTTCAGAAGATGGCCCATCCTCCTGGGGAACAAGGCGCATGAAGTGCGCGGCGCATCCAAGCATCCCATACTTGTGCCGATAGCGCCAATCGTAGAGCATCGACCGCGAGATATCATGGCGCCGCGCTACCTCGGCCAATGTCACGCCGTCGCAATGGCTTTCCTCAACGATCCGGATCTTCTCATCATCCGTCCAACGGCGGCGACGGCCAGTGTCAGAAACCGACAAAACTTGAATGCGGGGGGTGTTATCGTGTGCGTCCATAAGGACACTCGATAATCGATCAAACATTGACCAAGCCAGACGGCCCTCGGCGAATGCTTACCGTCAGTTCGCAACTCAAACCGATTTTCATGTAAAAAGCTTTGGCGCGCACCAGATCCGGTGCTTACCACCCGCCGCACACGCGCGATTCCTTAAGTATTGCCCGGAAATACGGAATGTTTTGGCATGGCAAAATGAAACCAGTTCTTGACGTTTCGTCGAATGCCGACGCGTGATGGAATGCGCACGTTGCCGGACAACTCGGTCTACGATCAAAATTGCGCGCCCAACATCAGAGATTGGAGCTTGGTGTCCCGAGTTCTCGCCAAGTCATAGCTGTTCTCTCGATCAGAAATCTGTTCGCTTCAGTCAGCGCTGCCTTGCTTAGGTTTTCATATTCTTCCTTATCGGACAATATATCGCGTATCTCTTTTTCCCAGTCGTCTATAGGGCCCTTGGGAACCCGCGAGGTGTAGCTGCCGGTAACCTTGTCTGACGCCAAGACAGAATCAAAGCGAAGAGTCCGCCCGCCAAGTCCGATCTGCTCCTTGATCCCGCCGACATCATATCCGAGACACGGAACGCCCAAGGCCATAGCCTCAGAAATTACTTTACCCGCAGCTTCGTTCACCAACGATGGCATAACCAAAAGCGCGGAACGCCTAAGCAACTTTCGAATATCGCTTTGCCAAGGAGCCCAGAGCAGGTTCTCAAAGTGATCCACTTTAATGCCACTCTTTCTCCAGAAGCTTCTCTTACCGCGACTCTCAATACATAGGAACAGTCGATTCTCGTTTTTGAACCTTTGCGACATGGCCATAAAAATGTGGCCGCCCTTGTCGGGCGTAGGGTTTACCAAGGTAACAAACCCATAATTTTGCCGTGTCGTATAGTCTATGTCACCAAAACTTACCGGCGTGAATGGCAGAGAAGTGTTTATTTTAACACAAAGCTTACCAAACATTCTCTGATAATGATCACCAATAAATTTTGATGGGACCACCAGATGGTCAGATATTTCGATCAGAGGTTTGTGAGACTCAACAAGGGCCGCACTCCCGAGGTAGAAAGCAATCTTCGCCCCAATCGCATACGCTGTTTCCAGGATCGGCATCATCTCTTTAGAACCAAAAAAGATAACAAGATCTGGCTTCTCCTGATCCAAGTAAGCCTTGGTCAACTTGATATAGTTCCGAAGGTCATCAGAGGTCAGATTTCTGGTATCTTTACTTACTCCAACATACAGGTGATGCGAGATACCTTTACTGATATACTTGAAAACTTGCCCAGGCAAAACTTTCTGGCTTGAGCCTTTTCTAATTTCTTCGTCATGAGTATAGTTCTCACCTACATCGTAACAGTTTATGCAGTAGCTTGAACAAGTATCACCGTTCGCCGCTAAAAACTCCATTACTGTCTTTAACTCCAGCGCCGCACCGCTATCTCGATCTATGAGAGACTTGAACGACAAAAAAACTATTTTCATTTCAGCCAGCTTTCAGCGGCGTGGCACTGCGCGTGCGTTCCTGAAATCCCGAGCGCTTTAAGAATCGTTCTGCGGCGCGGTAAGGATGTTGTGAAATCTCTGAATGATACTGTACTGTAAGAAGCTTCTATCTCAATCAAGCTTGAAAAAATTGTCGAGTAAAGTTTCTGCGCGCCCGCTGCCCCATAGCTAGGGTACCACTTCCGTCGCTTGCGCGTCTCCTCGATTTTAATGAAGGGTCGTGTCACAACCAGAAAATCGGGGTTGCAAACGGCATTTATCTCTTTGATCAGGTATGCTGACAGCGGGTGCTTGAGAACAATATGCGATGCTCCAGACGCCCTGGCTTCTATTGATCGTTCATTCAACCATGACCTCAACCAATTACAGAATGCTTCGCGATCTCCATGTTGCTTTAACGTCAATCCACCAATGACTTTTCGGAGCTCAATAGCGAAATCCACAGGCTCGTGACTATTTGGAGTTCTTGGATCATTTGTCTGCACATGCGGTGGGCAACTGTATCCCCCTACTCGAGTAAGGTATCCTGTCACGGCGGTCGTCCCAGATGACCATGCTCCTAGAACACAGACGACCGGAACAAGAGGCGCGTTATCCACCTCCGTCATTGGAAGCAGCTTTTCGCCGATACTTGAAAAGTTTCAACAACCCTGTCATCGATCAAGTATTGATGTTCGAGAACCCCCCCGAGAGCCAGGAAACTGACACGCCGCGCGCCGCTACAAGACGAGGACACCACGAACGACCTGTCTGGAATCAGGCTCACGTCACGGACGCTATATAAATTCGCCAGATGCAGGCCATTCCAGCGGATATCGTTCAAAATAAGCCCGTCTTCGATCTCGGTCGGTAGTCCCGAAACATCAAGTATTGTTTTTACATAGCTCGATAACGCTATCTGATCATCCGCTTTTCTCGACCAGAACACGCTCAGGAAAACTGCTTGCAGAAGAATCAAAGCCAAGAGGCTGACTATAACGAGACGGTCCGACCGCAATAAGCCAAAAAAAGCGACAGCGGACATGACCGCGATAAGGATTGATAGAACAAAGAGAGTAGGGTTGCTGTTGAATAGTTCAATGAGCACTTTGTGAGCCTATTTTTAGGGGCGTGTTAAAAGATAAAGAAGCTCTCCGTCAGGTGTCAGCCACGGTTGCGCTCCGCGTCTTTGATTTATTGCACGGATTGCGTTGGCTGTCTGGTTCCCGAATGCGCCATCAACCTGTAGCCCCGCGCCAAACCGATTGAGCGCTGTCTGCAATGCTGTACTGGCTTCGCTATAGAACTGCACCGATCGACCGTTGGGATCTTCCAATGTTGTTACAGCAGGAGAGTTTCTGACCCAGAAGGGGCGAAGGCGACCAATTGCCTCCAGCAAAGCTGTTTCGAATTTTACAGTATTGTTTTCGTCACAGATGAAGTTGACCATTGCCAACAATTCCCAAGTGTCACCAATCGGAAAAACGTCTATGAGCGAATTGGAACGCGCGGCCGCAGTTGCGTAGGCTGCGGTCCATTGCAGGAAAGCAGTCTTCTCCAATTGCCGTTGTTCATGCCTGACGACGGGTTGAAACTCCTGACAGGTAAAGGCACCCGCATTTCTTATATTCACAGGTTGACCGGGTGTCTGTCCAATGGCTTGAACCGTGAAAAGCACAAAAGTAGCTGCGGTTAGCGATAGTATTCGGATCATGTATCACCCAAGAAAATGTCGGCTGCACCGCAGCCGACATTCTTTAACATAAGCGGGTTTGATTACCAAGACCAACCCATACCAACCGCAGCCCCAAGTCCACCTGTTCCGGAGTATTGAAGGGCACCATTCAGCAAGAAGTCATCGCCAATCCGCGCGCTACCACCCAATGCAAATGCGGCCTGGCCATTATAGGCACCAACAGCCATCCCGAATGAGTAGTTGTCGTTGCGCTGGAGCTGTGGAAGCTGTGTCATTGCCATCGTACCTGCAATGGCACTGCTCAGCTTCCCTTCCAAGGCCCCCAATTGACGAACGTTCACAGCGTCGAAGTCATCAACACCATCCGCGACGCCGGACAGTCTGACTGGCGCGCCGCCAGCACCCGAGAAGTTCACACCACCATTGGTCAGCGACATATTGGTCGTCCCACCAGTCACGACGGTCTCGGTTGTACCTGTAACTGTTGTGGTTCCCCCCTGTGATACCATCCCAGAGCCGTTTTGCTGAAGCTCCACACGTGTCGATGTGACTTCAAGCATAGAAGCGTTTCCGGCACCGTCATCAACAACAAGGTTCATTCCAGTTCCGTTGACGTTCAGCAAGGTTTCGCCAACTTCAACTGTCAGCCTGTTGGTAATGTCAACTGTCCCTTGGAAAACACTGTTCCCAGATACTCCAAGATTGCTCTGCAGCGTCGTGTCGCCCGCAACATTCAGCGTGTCGTTCAGCTGCGTCGCGCCATCAACTTCCAGCGCGCCAGAGACATCAACATTGTCCTGGAACGTTGCAACACCGCTCACATTCAGCGTGTCGTTCAGCTCCGTCGCGCCTTCAACTGTCAGCGTGTCGTTCAGCTGCGTCGCGCCGGAGACAGCCAGATTGCCCGAGACATTCACGTCATCCTCGAAAGTCGCAACACCCGCCACATCCAGATCACCGTTCAGCGCGGTATCGCCGGAGACAGCCAGATTGCCCGAGACATTCACGTCATCCTCGAAAGTCGCAACACCCGCCACATCCAGATCACCGTTCAGCGCGGTATCGCCGGAGACAGCCAGATTGCCCGAGACATTCACGTCATCCTCGAAAGTCGCAACACCCGCCACATCCAGATCACCGTTCAGCGCGGTATCGCCGGAGACAGCCAGATTGCCCGAGACATTCACGTCATCCTCGAAAGTCGCAACACCCGCCACATCCAGATCACCGTTCAGCGCGGTATCGCCGGAGACAGCCAGATTGCCCGAGACATTCACGTCATCCTCGAAAGTCGCAACACCCGCCACATCCAGATCACCGTTCAGCGCGGTATCGCCGGAGACAGCCAGATTGCCCGAGACATTCACGTCATCCTCGAAAGTCGCAACACCCGCCACATCCAGATCACCGTTCAGCGCGGTATCGCCGGAGACAGCCAGATTGCCCGAGACATTCACGTCATCCTCGAAAGTCGCAACACCCGCCACATCCAGATCACCATTCAGCGCGGTATCGCCGGAGACAGCCAGGTTGCCCGAGACATTCACGTCATCCTCGAAAGTCGCAACACCCGCCACATCCAGATCACCGTTCAGCGCGGTATCGCCGGAGACAGCCAGATTGCCCGAGACATTCACGTCATCCTCGAAAGTCGCAACACCCGCCACATCCAGATCACCATTCAGCGCGGTATCGCCGGAGACAGCCAGGTTGCCCGAGACATTCACGTCATCCTCGAAAGTCGCAACACCCGCCACATCCAGATCGCCATTCAGCGCGGTATCGCCGGAGACAGCCAGATTGCCCGAGACATTCACGTCATCCTCGAAAGTCGCAACACCCGCCACATCCAGATCACCGTTCAGCGCGGTATCGCCGGAGACAGCCAGATTGCCCGAGACATTCACGTCATCCTCGAAAGTCGCAACACCCGCCACATCCAGATCACCGTTCAGCGCGGTATCGCCGGAGACAGCCAGATTGCCCGAGACATTCACGTCATCCTCGAAAGTCGCAACACCCGCCACATCCAGATCACCGTTCAGCGCGGTATCGCCGGAGACAGCCAGATTGCCCGAGACATTCACGTCATCCTCGAAAGTCGCAACACCCGCCACATCCAGATCACCGTTCAGCGCGGTATCGCCGGAGACAGCCAGGTTGCCCGAGACATTCACGTCATCCTCGAAAGTCGCAACACCCGCCACATCCAGATCACCGTTCAGCGCGGTATCGCCGGAGACAGCCAGATTGCCCGAGACATTCACGTCATCCTCGAAAGTCGCAACACCCGCCACATCCAGATCGCCATTCAGCGCGGTATCGCCGGAGACAGCCAGATTGCCCGAGACATTCACGTCATCCTCGAAAGTCGCAACACCCGCCACATCCAGATCACCATTCAGCGCGGTATCGCCGGAGACAGCCAGATTGCCCGAGACATTCACGTCATCCTCGAAAGTCGCAACACCCGCCACATCCAGATCACCGTTCAGCGCGGTATCGCCGGAGACAGCCAGATTGCCCGAGACATTCACGTCATCCTCGAAAGTCGCAACACCCGCCACATCCAGATCACCGTTCAGCGCGGTATCGCCGGAGACAGCCAGATTGCCCGAGACATTCACGTCATCCTCGAAAGTCGCAACACCCGCCACATCCAGATCACCGTTCAGCGCGGTATCGCCGGAGACAGCCAGATTGCCCGAGACATTCACGTCATCCTCGAAAGTCGCAACACCCGCCACATCCAGATCACCGTTCAGCGCGGTATCGCCGGAGACAGCCAGGTTGCCCGAGACATTCACGTCATCCTCGAAAGTCGCAACACCCGCCACATCCAGATCACCGTTCAGCGCGGTATCGCCGGAGACAGCCAGATTGCCCGAGACATTCACGTCATCCTCGAAAGTCGCAACACCCGCCGCATCCAGATCGCCATTCAGCGCGGTATCGCCGGAGACAGCCAGGTTGCCCGAGACATTCACGTCATCCTCGAAAGTCGCAACACCCGCCACATCCAGATCACCGTTCAGCGCGGTATCGCCGGAGACAGCCAGATTGCCCGAGACATTCACGTCATCCTCGAAAGTCGCAACACCCGCCACATCCAGATCACCGTTCAGCGCGGTATCGCCGGAGACAGCCAGATTGCCCGAGACATTCACGTCATCCTCGAAAGTCGCAACACCCGCCACATCCAGATCACCGTTCAGCGCGGTATCGCCGGAGACAGCCAGATTGCCCGAGACATTCACGTCATCCTCGAAAGTCGCAACACCCGCCACATCCAGATCACCGTTCAGCGCGGTATCGCCGGAGACAGCCAGATTGCCCGAGACATTCACGTCATCCTCGAAAGTCGCAACACCCGCCACATCCAGATCACCGTTCAGCGCGGTATCGCCGGAGACAGCCAGATTGCCCGAGACATTCACGTCATCCTCGAAAGTCGCAACACCCGCCACATCCAGATCACCGTTCAGCGCGGTATCGCCGGAGACAGCCAGATTGCCCGAGACATTCACGTCATCCTCGAAAGTCGCAACACCCGCCACATCCAGATCACCGTTCAGCGCGGTATCGCCGGAGACAGCCAGATTGCCCGAGACATTCACGTCATCCTCGAAAGTCGCAACACCCGCCACATCCAGATCACCGTTCAGCGCGGTATCGCCGGAGACAGCCAGATTGCCCGAGACATTCACGTCATCCTCGAAAGTCGCAACACCCGCCACATCCAGATCACCATTCAGCGCGGTATCGCCGGAGACAGCCAGATTGCCCGAGACATTCACGTCATCCTCGAAAGTCGCAACACCCGCCACATCCAGATCACCGTTCAGCGCGGTATCGCCGGAGACAGCCAGATTGCCCGAGACATTCACGTCATCCTCGAAAGTCGCAACACCCGCCACATCCAGATCACCGTTCAGCGCGGTATCGCCGGAGACAGCCAGATTGCCCGAGACATTCACGTCATCCTCGAAAGTCGCAACACCCGCCACATCCAGTGTGCCGTCAACTTCGAGATCACCGACATCCAGTGTGTCGAAGGATATTGTGTCCACCGATTTGAGATTGCCATCTGCATCGACGACAACCAAGCGTTCTGCGCTGGTTCCGACCTGCAGGACGTCCTGACCATCGATTTCGTCGCCACCGGCAGCGAGAACGCCCGCAGCGGTGATCATGTCTGCGCTGGTGCCGAGAACGATCTGGTTATCATCGGTTGTAGCTGCTCCGAACCCAATAGCTGTAGAAAAATTATGCGCAACGTTAACCTGGTTGCCAAAAGCTGCAGAGTTGTCCCCAGTCACGGTAGAATTGGCCCCAATCGCCGTCGAGAGCCTACCCGACACGTCGTTGCGCCGACCAAACGTCGCCGAGAAATCTCCGGACACTGTGTTACCGACCCCAACCGCCGTCGAGCTGTTCGATGTAACACTATTATCGCGACCAATCGCCGTCGTATTATCCTGCTGCGCTGCATTATTTCTACCTATCGCCACCGCTGTAGTGGAACCGGTGGTGTTGTTCACTCCAATGTTTACCTGAGCAAACGCAGGCAATGCTCCGCCAATCGCCACCGAAAGCGCGATTACCGAACAAAAGGCCGGTGATGTCAAAACGTGTTTGTTGCGTTTGAATATCCGACCACCGCGATAATCCCGCTCTTGCATGATCTCGAAACTTGTCTTGTTGTTCATTGCCTGTTTCCTCGATTGCAGCCGCACTATGGCTTTTTGTTTTCCTGAATCTTACGAGCCGTCCACGCCGGAGCGCGTGTGCGGCGGACAGTCAGCGACCAAGACGATGACATGCCGCCCCGTCATCGAATTCTTTGTGCTGTCGTGTGTCGCGTGACAACGCTCAGACACAGGTTTCGTACGCTCCATGGACTCTGTTCCCATGGAAACAATTGCGAAATCCGCCAGCTTCGTGATGTCGGGTTTGCCGCGAAAGCCGTATCCGCCTTGCGCAATACCAGTGGTCGATACAAGACCGTTATCTGTTTCGGTGGATATGTCAGACCTAATGCCAAAAAATCCACGATTGGATGTGCGCGCGACAATTTCGACCTGGGGCGCGCGCTCTTGGCTGTTCAGCGAATGCCCACGGTCTGCTGAAGCATTGTCAAACTTTGTCGCACCCGCATGAGAGGCCAGAGCGCATGCTACGACAAAAGCCAATACGCTTCTTGTGCGCCGTCGGTTGCCCAAAGTTTCTATTGCCGGAATATTCATTATTACTTCGCGTCTTTTCATTTAGATCAAGCGCTGGTCCACACTTGACCAATTTACCAATTTCGCTTGAGGGGAGTCTTTTTGTTCAATCGCAACAAAACATTTGGAAATCACACCATGTCTTGGTTAACCGATCACAATATAATGTCTCGCCCATACGATTCTTAAACCCCCTTAGGGTGGATTAATCTCAATTAGCTAGAGGATTGATTTTGCTGTTTTAATTTTCATCGTCATAGCTTCACCTCGCCACCGCTTCATGCTTCTTAATCTTCGCGTTTCATTAAAACTTCATCACTACCAGATACACTCTGACGATTAAGCACTCGCCCCCGAAACTCATATGCGCGCTCCATCATGCGCATGCACAAAACCGTCACAAACTTTCAACCGCCTCACACGGATTTCGCCCGAACCTGTACACACAGCTTTTGCTGTTTTGCCAATTTTGAACTGCTCAGCATCAAGGACCACTAACCGTGGCGCAAGAGCCGCATTATCAGATTTGATTATCACGCAAGCTTGAAGTTATCTTTTGCCCATAAGTCGTTGAGTAATATCTTTAGTTATTAAATTATCTTTATCGAATCTTTTAATATTATTGGTGCGCTTGAAACGGCGTTGTTGCATGGACCCTACGGTTTCTGTTAGGAGGCCGTTTCCCTGATCGATTGGATAGCGTTGATGCCGCATAAATTCAATGACGGCCGCCGGCACAAATTCGAGAAGAAGCGGTACCGCATTACGAACTGGGCTGACTATAACGAAAGCCTGCGTCGGCGGGGCGATGTAACAATTTGGCTAAGCCCCGAGGTTGAAGCTGCATGGCGTGCAGAGCGCCGCAAGACACGGGGTGGCCAGCCAGTTTATTCTGACCTGTCTATTGTGACCTGCCTGACACTTGGCATCGTTTACAACCAGCCGCTGCGCCAGACCGAAGGGTTTGTAGGCAGCCTTGTGAAGCTGATGGGGCTGGATTTGCTGGTGCCCGACTACTCGACCCTGTCACGTCGCGGGGCCGGTTTGATCTTGCCGATGAAAGCGCGCGCGTCGACGGATGGCCCGATTCATCTTGTCGTAGATAGCACGGGCCTGAAGATATTTGGCGAAGGCGAGTGGCTGGAAAACAAGCACAAAACAAAGGCCAAACGCAAATCCTGGCGCAAGCTGCATCTTGGGCTGGACCTTGTCACCGGCGAAATTGCCTGCTCTGAACTGACCACCGATGATGTGGGTGATCCGACCGCCTTGCCAGAGCTTCTGGATCAGATTGACGGGGACGTGACACGCTTCATCGCCGACGGCGCCTATGACGGCGACCCGACCAGCGACTTGCTCGTGAAGCTGTTTGGGGTTGATGTCGAGATCACTATTCCGCCTCCCAAGACTGCGGTTCTCAGCGCCGAGGCTGTGGGCAATCCAACGCTGCGCGACCAGCGCATTGCCGCAATACGCACAGGCGGGCGTATGGCCTGGCAGGTGAGCAGCGGATACAATCAGCGCAGCCGCGGTGAAACACAAATGGGTCGCTGGAAGATGGTCATCGGCCCCAAACTGAAAGCGCGCAGCTTTCCCAACCAGAAAACAGAAGCCAAGATCGGCACCCACATTCTGAACAAGATGACCGAACTTGGCCGTGCCAAGTTCGAGGTCGTCGCTTGACCAAATGAGCGGGTAAGGGCAAACTCAAACCATCGTAGGTCCGTGCAACAACGCCCCCTCGAATATTCTTTTTTCAACCTGTGGCGCGGACGTGTCAGGATCTTTTGGAAACCGTGCTGCGAGCGCATGGGAGACCCTTACGCGAAATTCTGGCGTTTTTGCGATGACCTCTGCACGCTGCATCTGCAAAGGGCTGAGGTCGCTGACTTCCAGCAGTGCAGGGGCTTTGTTCACAGCGACAGTCTGAATCGCCTTGGGGGAAGTAGTGATCGCAGCCAAAAGCGTGTTATCATCGGCACAAATCAGCTCTGTCGGGTCGGCGGCATCGAGATCGAAAAATGCAGCCTCATTCTGGTTACCCTTCGAATATCCACAAAAGCAGCCATGAGTGACGCGCGGCCCTCCGCTGCGTGACCCCTCAACCAACGCCATCGGCTGGAATGTCTCGAGCCGCGTTTGAACCTTTGACTTAGTACAGTTGCCCAACAGCTCCGCCCATAATTCTGGCGCGCGCCCGGCGATCAACTTTGCAAGATGGAGTGTCGCCTCGACATCTCCAAGCGCGTCATGCGCATTATGTGCAGTAAAGCCGTTCTGGGGCGCGACCATATCCAGTTTGAAGCGCACGCGGCCGGCTTCATCCACGGGCCATTTGAGAAGGTCAGGTTGTTTATGCCAGGTCGCGTAAAGCGCGGTTAGGATATCAAATCGGGTATTACCATTGAACTGGGTGGCGAAAATATCGGCCTGCAGGTTCTGATAAAAAGCCTGGCGCAGCATCTCCTCGTCAAAGCGGATACTGTTGAAGCCAGTCCAGGTTGAAGGCGACCATCGTTCGATCAGCGCAGCAATCTCTTGTGTGAACTCAAAAAGGCTCGGCAGACTTGGGTCGATCAGCTGGGCCGGGCGCACCCCCGTTACTGCCAGCGCCCAGGGCGATGGGATAATGTGAGGGGCTATGCGACAGCGCAGATTGACCCGCTCGATCTCCCTGAATTCACCATCCGTCAGAATGGCTGCAAACTGCAGGGGCTGGTCAAATGCGGGTGAGATGCCAGTGGTCTCAAGATCGTAGAATGCAAAGGTCATACGACACTATAGCTTGAGGCAGCACCCGCGTCAGTAACCTCGATTGGTCCATCGCATATTTCTTTTGGCATGGGCACTGACTCCGAACCACCTGACCAGCGGATTTGATGATACGCCCTTTGACGCAACCGATGGTCGCAAACAGGATAGACGCGGGCGGGGCGAGCCCCTAAGCGGATTTTATGACCAGTGCCGCTTCCGAAATTGCGTCTACCGATCGCATCCTAGCCGGTGTTGCGTTGATGTTGGGCTTCTGTGTGACTGCCCCTTTACTGGACGTTGCGGCCAAGCTGGCATCGAGCAGCGTGCCAGTGGGCCAGATCACGGCCGCCCGCTTTATCATTCAATGTATGTTAATGGCACCCTTTGTCTGGGTCATGGGTCTTTCTTTGAGGGTGCCGCGAAAGCATTTGCCTGCCCTGCTG
The DNA here is from genome assembly GCF_006716865.1 of Roseinatronobacter monicus. Classification (NCBI taxonomy): domain Bacteria; kingdom Pseudomonadati; phylum Pseudomonadota; class Alphaproteobacteria; order Rhodobacterales; family Paracoccaceae; genus Roseinatronobacter; species Roseinatronobacter monicus. The sequence goes on from NZ_VFPT01000004.1 coordinate 121,043, forward strand.
CTGCGCGCGGTTCTCTTGTTGGTCTCTACCTTTTGTTTCATTGCAGCGATCCGGGTCATGCCTCTGGCTGACGCCCTGGCAATCGTGTTTGTCGCTCCGTTTATCGTGCTTCTGGTGGGAAAATTCTACTTAGGCGAAGATGTTGGTCCGCGCCGCGTTGCAGCGGCAATTGTGGGTTTTGTGGGGGTCCTGTTCGTAATCCAGCCCAGCTTCGTCGCCTTTGGCGCAGTGGCGTTATTTCCATTGGGCACTGCGATTGCCTTCGCGTTTTATATCCTTGTGACAAGAGGACTGTCGCGTCGTGTCCATCCCGTGGCATTACAGTTTCACACTGGCCTGATCGCCAGTCTACTCTGCCTGCCATTCATTTTGCTGGCCCAAGGCACAGGATCGGTGTTTCTGGATCCTGTCTGGCCGGAAGGAATTGTGTGGTTGTGGCTTCTGGGCGTAGGGTTTTTCGCCACGATGAGCCATATGATGATGACCTATGCGCTGTCTCTGGCGCCCTCGGCTACGCTGGCGCCTTTGCAATATCTTGAGCTGCCGGTGGCAACCTTATTGGGCTACTGGGTATTCAGCGATTTCCCCAATGCGCTTACGCTAACCGGCATCGCTATCATCATCAGCGCCGGACTATACATGATACACCGCGAAAGGGTTACTGCACGTGCGCTGATCACAGAGCGTGCGGCCCCTCCATTCTAACGTTTCAGCTCACTCGCGTGTCGCGCAGCATTCACGGATAATCCAACGCAATGCGCTACAGCCGCCTGCCATGTTGCGGTATGGCATCAGAAGCCTCTGATGAAAGCGGCCGGTCGCCATGCCATCGTCGAGCGGCGGCTGTTGGCAGAAAGCGGTCTTTGCAAAGTCGTGGTGACAAGACACAAAAAGGTCGTTGACCTAGCGGTTTTCTGATACCCGGTTAGTGGTGCGTGGGTTATGAATTGCGCGTCACGGCAAGAGTTAGAGGCTGAAAAATAACTCCTACTCTACAGAAGTTTTTACGACGTTTTCTCTAAGCATTCTGGCCACTCCTTCATTCGTCAATTTATGAAAGATAGCACTGCCGCCTCCCTTTAGGTTGTAAGTTCCTGCTGTCATTAGCCCAAGTGCTTCCATTTGCATCAGGATACGTTCCTTGTCCTCCATATCGACTGAAATCGACACATGGTTGCCTAGATCGCATTTTCGAATGATAGCACGCTGTAGCCCTGACGAGAGACCAGACGTGTTTGATGCCGTACGATAGCTTGCGCCGACAGCAGCCAGAATTTCGCGCCATGTAAGCGACACAACTCCGCTGCTTTGACGGTTACCGCCCCATTTTCTTTTATATTTGAACTCATAGCCTTCATCTAAACCTGCCAAAGGAATATCATCAAAAATCGCAGGTCTTCGGTTCTCCGCCACCTCTTTTTTCAACGCGGAATTCTCTTTGCGTAGGTCATTAACCTCATTCAGAACATCAAGCCCCGCCGCTTGATCGGCTCTAATCCACCCAACACCTTCGTGAGAGATACGCGCTTGCGCTAGCGCCGCCAAAGCCTTTGTGGACAACTCATCAGGGTTCAACCAAAAATCCACCAGTGCATTTGACTTCAAATCGGTGACCAACTTATCGAGCTTCAATTGGTTTTCAGCATCAGATTCCGTTTTTGCCTTCGGTAACTCATCTACTTTGCCTCGCAAGAATGCGAGGACCGGAATGCCTTTCGATTTTGCATAGCGAAACTCCTTCTCGGTATAACTCAAGCCGTCCTCTGAGACTGAGCCATACCGTCCCGCAACAATCAGTATGTAGTAGTCACAGCGGTCGATAACTCTCTCGATGAAGTCCATCTGCTTTTGGCTAGACGCAGGAAAAATCTCCATACCTTCTGCAACAAAGCCCGCTTTCGCGACTGCTTCGCTTACCTTTTTTCGTTCATCGATGAGATCGCTGTAAGTAGAACTTACGAATACGTGAAAAATTTTTTCCATCTATTTATGGGTATCCGTATTTATCAACCATCAAGAAATCGCTGAGCTCCCCAAATGAGCCACCTGAGAAGCACAGTCCCTTTATGTGGTGGTTTGAGCGCCGTTGCAATGACTGCTCCGAGGCTGGCTGCTGCCCACTGCACCTGCAGCATTCAGAGTGGGGGCGACCGTCCGCTGAGGGCGGACAGCCGCCTGTGATCTTGCGGCATTGTATCTGCAGCATACTGCCAAAGCTGCCGGTCGTTCACCAAGTTCGGTGCTTGTCGCGTCAATCCAACGCGGTAGCGGCACAAATAATGAAGGGAGGGTTACCTGCCCGATTGTGCGCTCGCACTCGAGCCTTCTTCTGCCACCGTCAAGCATCACTCACTCGCTGCGTATGGCGCCGATCCCGGCCCGATCCGCCCGCCGCCGGGCACGTTCGCCACCTCCCGCAGCACGGAGGCAGAAAAACGCTTGATCAACGGCCTAATTTAGGCAATTTTGACCTCAGATCGCATGCCGCTTGGGGAATGTCGGATTAAGTCTTGGGGAAGAAATGAAATTGAAGATCAAACCAATTTTTGTTTTCTGTATATCTTTATACATCAGCGTTGCTCCTTCTTCGTCTCACAGCGAAATCGCCTTCCGATCAAGCACCGAAACTGGAGCTCAGTTTGCGGCGGTGACTGCTGGAGGCGGTGTGAATGCGTTCGTCGAGAATGGAAAGATCGTCTTTAACACACAAAGGCGAGAAGCTGTAATTGCCTACATTCATGACGCATCAGGCGCTGTTGTTGATCAGATTATAATTCCACCAAGAACTCAAGCCGATTTTGGGTCGACGCAAGGGGCTATCCTCGGCCTTCTAGGACCTAGTCATATCAGGGCGATTGTTGACGAAGGGTCGTATAGCTCAAATATGACATCTAGCATATCAGGTATTTTTAACAATACCAGGGAGGCAACATACGAAAGTTCCTATTTTGCTCAGACATTTCCAGCGGGAGGGTCAATAAGTTATGCAATAGGGACACCAGAAACTATTTTCCACACGCATCTATCAGTTGCAGCACAAGTATTTGTTTTGAAATTGAAGGCTGCGCTTGGTAACGATTCGGCAGATGATATTTTTGACAAAGCCCTTAAATCAGTCACAGAAAAACTTGTTACAAGTGATAATATTTCAAGGTTTGCGACAACAGACTCTCTGGGTGACAAGCTAATGTTTGTCGCGGGCTTGATGGTTGAAGAAATGCCGAAAGCATTAAAGGATTTTGGTATTGATACTATAGTCGATATGTCAGGAGCAGGTCTTCTTGAACAAATTCTTGAAAAACCAACAAAAATTTTGACTTCAACAGAGAGCGTCTTAAATGCAGCTGCAACGGGTCGGAACGCTTTGCTACAGCAGTATTTTGATCCCGCGATCATAAAATATGATTTATCATATGACGCTCAAAACGAATATCTTTTCCGTGAATACAGACTGAACTGGAACGGGACTAGCTTGTCAGATCGAGCGCCTCGCAGATACGACGCAGTAGCATCAGATAATGATCAAATCAAATATTTCTTTGGAATTCCATGGAATGTAAAGAGCGTGTGGGAGGCTGATAGGGACAGGTGGAGCATTGACAACAATTTCTATGTCGCTGTCCCTGTAATTGACCTACCAGACTTCAACCCGCCACCGCCACCGCAAATATCACGCGGCGCGATTTCAGGCGTCGCGAGCAACTTAAATTCAACGTTCACTCTCACGTCGTCAGCGAGCGGAAATCGTTCAGTCGATCGAGTAAGATTATTATCTGATGATGGCAATTTCGATTTCACTGTCGCGGGTCCATTTTCAGAAATGAGTCATCTATCATATTCTGCGACGCGCGCTTTGGGCCGACAAATTACTGACACTAGCACCGGCGAAGTACATACTTTCCAGCATCGCTGGTGGGTGATGGGTGATGCCACACCAAGTGATCATTTTGCAAATCGCACTGGGTCTGCATCTTGGTCGGGTAACATATTCGGCGATTATGCAATTAGCGAGACCGGAACGGTATACCACAATGCTGTGTCAGGCGATATTAACCTCAAAGCAGATTTTTCGTCTGGGTCTGTAATTGGTGAATTTTTCCCGGTTATCCGTTATGGCCTGAATGACCGACACAGCAGAACTTTGTTTTACAATATGACACTTCAAGGAAATTTTCAGTCAGGGAGCCTTAACGCAGATATTCGCGACCTTTTGGGAACAGAGCCCATCGGCGAGGTGAATGTGCTCTTGTTCGGACCCACAGCGAATGAATTTGGCGGGACGTTTTGGTTTTCAGATTTCCAGGGCGCCGCTGCTGGTATTGTGGTCGGTGAACAAGGTGAGTGGACCCCGCGGTTCACGTTTCCTAATGATGGGGATGCTGGAGACTCGCCATCCTTCGGCGGGGGACCAGGCGTAGGCGATGGCGTCGGCGGGGGACCAGGCGTAGGCGATGCAGACGGAGGATCGCCCTCTATAGGCGGGACCCCTGGAGAATCAGGCGTCGGCGGCGGTTTAGGCGCTCAAGCTGGCGTAGCAGCTGGGGGCCAAGGTGTTGGAATAATTCGAAGTAGTGCTGTAAGTGATCATGATGCGTCCGCCACATTTAGCTATATGGACTGGGGGACATGGGATCGTGCGATTGACCCAGCAGCTCTTGCGGTTGATAGAAACCTGGTGGAGATGGACGAAAATTGGCTGGCCTACGAGCCAACCGCAAATCTGCCCGCCTCAGGAAGAGCATCTTATCGCGGGTCTGTCGCCGGTGCGGGTGATGGAATGGCGGATGGTCGAGTTACGGGCGATATCAATCTTAGCGCAGACTTCGGGAATGACCGTGTTACAGGTTCAATGAACCTGCGCGATGGGAACAATGCGTCATGGGCCGATGCAGCGTTTGATGCTCCGATAAACCGCAGCGGTGATAACCCAAACAGCTTCAGAAGCGGGCTCTCCGGTGCAGACGTGAGCGATGGTAATATCTTCGGTGGCTTTGCTGGACCAAATGCCGAAGAAGTCGGCGGAGGATGGCAACTGGATCATATGGATGGGTCCAGTGCCAATGGTATTTTCCGCGCTCAGCAGTAATGTAAGGCAATGACTAAAATGGACAAAACTTTCTACGCAGCATCTGTTTGCGCAATTCTCCTTGCATGCACTGCACCCATTCCCGCCATCGCCCAGGCCCAACTTGCCAAAGCCCAACAATTGATGGCCGCCGATCAATACGAGCAGGCGCTTCATCTGCTGGAATCCGCACACGACCCAACTACTGCGACAACGCAGGAGTTTTTCTTGTTGGGTATGGCGGCGAAACAGGCAGGTGACCTGCCCAGAGCAGAGAAGTATTTCCGCGCTGCCTTGGAGCGTGAACCTGGGGCTGGGCGCATCAGATTGGAACTGGCCGAAGTTTTATTTCGTCAAGGTAAACTGGACGCGTCCCGTGCTGAGTTGGTGGCGGTGCAAGACAGCAACCCACCTGAGCAAGTGCGCCAGAATATCGGGATGTTCATCGCACAGGTTGACGCGGCCAAAGCGGATCCCCGTATGAGGCCGCAGGGTCCGCAGAAGAATTGGAGCGCATATATTACTGCAGGGTTCACATCCGATAGTAACGTGAATGCTGGCCCGGAAAATGACACGGTCTTTCTGTATGGTCTGCCCTTCACGCTGTCGTCCGATGCACAAAAAACGCAGGATATCGCATTCTTTCTGCGCGCTGGTGTAAGCCATCAGCACCAATTGGACAGTGGAATTACTTGGCGTACAAACCTGAATCTCAGTTACACAAAGCACTCGAAATCTAGCGCTTACGATACGACGAACCTTTCGGCGTCAACCGGCCCGAGCTTCAGAATAGGGGAGCGGGTCGGCCTGTCTGTTCCGATCACCTTTGATATTCAGCGCTTCAATGAACAAGGCGGTTGGCATACCCAGAGTGTCGGTCTTGCACCGCGTCTGCAATTCGCCGCGCATCCACAGGTGCAGGTTTTCCTCGACACTTCGGTTTTGCGAAAGCGCTATCGGGGCAACAGTGATCGCAACTTGACTGCATATACCTTCAATCCGTCGCTGAACTATCAGCCGACAGAAAACGGCAATATAGCCCTGGGTCTGCAGTATGGACGTGAAATATCAGGACTAGATATCCACACGAATACGGTGCTCGGGGCCTATCTTGGATATCAGCATGTGTTTCGTGAGCAGGGGATACGCGCAAGCGTGACGGCGTCGTATACCGACACCAAGTTCAAAGGCATTCAGGCGGCACAGACTGTTGCCCGGCACGACATCTCGCGGCGGATTTCTGCTAATATGTCCTATGATCTGCCTCAGGTGCAGGGCTTGTCACTGCTTGGAAGCGTGAGCTACCAGGATAACAAGAGCAACATCGACATGAACAATTACGACCGTCTGCAGCTGTCACTGAGCGTAACCAGACGGTTCTGAAGGGTAAAGCACGTGGCGCCTGACTTGCGCCGCGTGTGTCGCCTAGGCAAATGTTTCGAATTTTCCGAGCGGCTGCTTCGGTGAACACCTCGCTTCATCCCGACCGGCAGCTTTGGGCCGGGAACGCCGATGCCGCCGTTGCGTTTTCAAGCTGAACTAGCAGCCTGACGGCTGCGCAGGACTAGGCGCGCGCCCGATCAGGTTGTGAAACTGACGGCCTATGTGGTCGATTATGACATGGCGAAACTGGGTGTCCCGATCCAAGCCGTCATACGTATGTTCGGCGAAACGCTGCCCGTGGAAACGCTGGTGCTGTCGAAACTTGCCAGTGATGCCATGTTATTCGAGGTCGAGGCCTTGCACGCAATTGGGTAAGGGCGCGAGGCGAATGCTGCCCCTATCGGAAAGCCACGACCGCGATCACTGAAAGGGAAATCAGAGCGATGCCTATGCTCTCGCGCCAAGTGATGCGCTCGCCGAAAAACAGCACGGCGGCGAAAAGCGAGAAAATCACTTCCACCTGCCCGACCGCAAAGACCAAGGCCGCGTTTTCAAGCGTGAATGCCGTGAACCAGCACAGGCTGCCCGCCATCCCCGTCACGCCCATCCAGACCGCTGTGCGCCGTGCTGCGATCACCTGACCAAGCTGCCCGGGTTCGCGCCACATCAGCCATAGCGACAGGCCAACCGCTTGCAGCAGCGTCACCACGCACAGTGCAAGTACCGCGCGCATCAGTGGATCGTCGCTGGCGATTTCCAGCGTGGCCCCGCGATAACCGACGGCCGAGATGGCAAAAAACGCGCCCGATGCCAGCCCCAGCACGGTCGCGCGACTACTCAGTCGCCGCCACCAGCTCCCTTGCAGGCCGGGTGTGTCGGACAGCAACAGGACCCCGACCAGCCCCAGAACGATGGCCCCGAGTGCAGGCAGGGATATCCGGTCACCCAGAATGACCAACCCCATGAGCGCGGTCTGGATGACCTCGGTTTTCTTGAAGGTTATGCCAACTGCGAAGTTGCGCTCGGCAAACAGCGCCACCACACACCATGTCGCCAGAATCTGGGCAAGCCCGCCTATACTGGCATAGACCCAGAAGATCGGCATATGGTCGGGCAGTCCCAAGCCTCCGATTGCCAGATAACCAAGCGCAAGCGCCACGATAAATGGTGAAGAATAGAAAAACCGCGCCAGCGTTGCGCCGCCTGCGCTGAGTGGACCCATGCTCAGATGCTTTTGCAGCATGAAGCGCAGCGTCTGAAACGCAGCCGCCGCGACAGAAAGGGTGATCCACACCTCCATTCAAGGCTGTCCCGAGTTATCTGCGCTACCCGCCACCTGCGCGCCCGCCTCGCCAGCCACCGCCTGGTTGTTGAAGCGTCTGGACATAGGTGACCAATTGCCAGATTTCATGCGCGCTCAGAACCCCGTCCCATGCGGGCATACCGTCGCCCACGCCATAGGTAATCCGCATCGCCAGTACGGAGGCAGGGCGGTTCAGTTGCGTTAAATCCGGCACATCTGGCGCGCGGGTGTGCGGATCGTCCCCGTGACAAGCAGTGCAATGTTGCGTGAACAAAGCTGCGCCGCGGGCAATCTCGGTTGGGGTTGATGCGATAGGGTTGGCTGTCATCAGCAAGCTCGCGCGTTTCAGTGTTGCGTCACCGAACAGCACGGCGCCCGCCACCCCTGCAATCAGCACGGCCAATAAAGCAAAGCGTTTTTTGTTTGTCATCATCTTCTTGGGGTTTTGAATGTCGGGATATATAATCACTGACCTGTAGCGCGGTACCGCCTTGGGCGAAAGCGGGTATCACCCAAGGCCATTGCTTATTCCAGCCAGAGATGCGCGCGCGTCGCGGCAAGCACCTGCGCATGGATCGTGGCGCGATCCGCGCCTTCGGGGTCGGTGCATACCGGATCGTCGTTTTCTTCTTCCAGGATTTCAGCCCCCTGCGCAGTGCAGAGCGGCAAGACCGAGAAATGCGCGGCAGGCGCGATTTCCAGCAGATCGGCTTGCGGCAAAAGCCCTGACAGATTGCTGCCATCAGCCGAGACATCAGTTGCATCCAGCCTGTCCGCACCCGCGCCCAGTTGGATCAGAAGCGTGGAAGCGTCCAGTCCTGCCACGTCCCTGGCGTTCAGGCCAAAGCTCAGGCCGGGATCAATCGCCACCACGCGGGTAATGCGCGGGTCGGCATGATCCCCATCCCAGAGGGCCGCGTCCAGCATGCGCAAATCACTGCCCGCGCGGGTGATATCTGCGCAATGGCGCGACGGGGTGGTGTCGCAATGGGAAATATAGCCTGCCAGATTGCCACGTACACCGCCCAGGCTGAGTGCTGTCCAGCCGCCATAGGAAAACCCGAGGGCAGAAATCCGGCCCGGGTCGATCATCCCGCCAAGCACGGGATCGGCAAGCAGATCATCCAGCGCGCGCGACAGGTCTTGCGCGCGCGTCCAGTGTTCCAGCCCCGTTTGCATGTCAAAGTCGAACACAGTGCTATTGGGGTGGTTCACGCCCACCACCACCGCTCCCGATTGCGCCAGCCCTGCGGCCAGCCAGCCAAGCGAGCGGTAATGCCCACCCAACCCATGCGATAACACGACCAAAGGATAACGGCCATCAGCGGGAGCAGCATTCAGCGCGACCATATTGGGCTCAAAAATGGGATTGCCACCAAAGGGTGCAGAGGCGCTGCCCTGAATGGCAGGATACCACACCGCATAGCCCATATCGCGGTCGTGATGGGGCGCGGGCATTGTGCTTTCGCGCAGACCAACGGTCTGGGCTGAAAGGACTGCTGGCAGGATGGCAAATGTGGTGATCAAGGCGGCGAGTCTCATGGCATTCTCCTGTGTGTTTGTTGTGCCCCGACCATGGCGCAGCCCCAGCAGATGCGCGTCCTCGATCCGGTTCCAGCTTGTGCAAAACCGGTTTCAGGACTACCCAACCCGCATGATCACGCTTCCTTTGCCGCTGGTATCCAGCCTGATTCTTGGATTTCTATTCCTGCGCCTGTTGGTGCAGGGTGCGCGCGTGCCTTGGGTGGCGGCGCTCTTGGGCGGCTTGGCACTGCAAGGTGTGGTGATCACACTCGCGCAGCATTATGGCATGAGTAGCGCGCGTCTGATCCAGCCGGTAACGGCCATGGTCTTGCCCGCACTGGCATGGCTGGCCTGGAAAGTGGATGGGCTGGGGCAACAACCGCAATGGCGTGATGCGATCCACCTGCTTGGCCCTGCACTGGCACTGATGCTGCGATGGGCAGACTCGTTGATGCTCGAGGCGCTGGTTCCGCTGTCCTATGCTGGCTACGCAGTCGCGCTGGCAGTGTCGGTGATGCGCATCGGCCCCGACCTGCCGCGTGGGCAGTTGGGGCAAGGGGGCATGCCACGTCTGGTCTGGGCAGGGGTGGCCATGGCGTTGGCATTGTCGGCGCTCAGTGATCTGGGCATCGCAACCGTGATTGCCCTCGGCCATGCGGCCCATGTGCCGCTGATCTTGGATATAGCGACCTCGGCTTTGCTGTTTGGCACCGGGCTTCTGGTGCTTGGGGTCGAGCATGTGACCGGACGCAGCGAAGATGCCGGGCCTGCCGCGCCCGCCCCCTCCGAAGACGACCATGTGCTGTTTGCCCGCCTGCAAGAGTTGATGCAAACACGCCGGCCATGGCGCGACCCGGACCTGACGCTGGCGCAACTGGCCCGCCGCCTTTCTGTGCCCGCCAAGCGATTGTCCGTGGCGGTCAACTTGGTCACTGGCGAAAATATCTCGCGCTATGTCAACGCGCACCGCATCAAGGCGGCCTGCGATGCCTTGAGTACAGGCGCGAATGCGACCGAGGCGATGCTGGATGCGGGCTTCATAACCAAATCCAACTTCAACCGTGAGTTTCGTCGCGTGACTGGTGAGGCACCTACCGACTGGAAAGCTGCGCGCAGGCATTAAAGCAACGCTATCATCGGTCGGAATGAAAAAAATCCTCTACTGGTGACACATAGGTGTCCGACGTGCCTCAAGCAAAGATAGTATAAGCAGCGCGCTAATTGGAAGTAGCGGATAAGGCACTCCTTCAGTCCCGAATTTGCGCAACGAAATATGACATGGGGATGTCCGGTTTGGTGAAGCTGTGATGCAGCATGTGCGAAAGGGCCTCCCATGCTGCGGCCTTCCCGAATGTCGCTGATGGGCTCGACTCTGTCGTTGGGCCTCTTGTGTCAGGTGCAGAACATTAAAGCCCGCGCAGCAAAAGGCGCATGGCCTCGGTGCCCGCGTCATCGGCCAGGGCCTCGATCCCCACCGCCAAGGCATAAAGGGCGCGGGGGGCGGCGGGGTCGGTGATGCCAGACCCTGCGCAAAGATCGGTCAGCGCCTCTATCCGGCGGGCATCCATCCGTTTCAGGGCCTCGGCCACATCGGGGGCCGACAGCGCCCAGGCCCGCAGCGCAGGTTCCAGCGCGATACCACCATACGACGGGTCGCGGCAACCGGCCGCCAGAAAGCACAATTGTTCCAACCGTCCACGCGGCGGCAGGTCAGGGTCAAGCGAGGCCAGAATATCGCCAAAGGCGCGGGTTTCCCAAAGGGCGATCAGCTTGGCCAGATAGTCCGGCAAATCTTTGAAATGCCAATAGAAAGACCCTTTTGTCGTGCCAAGGTCGCGTGCCAGAGCCTCGGCGCGCAGGGCGCTTGGGCCACGATCGGCCAAGGCGCGAAACCCGGCCATCAGCCAGTCTTCGGCGCTCAGACGGGGGCGGGGATGCGGTGTCATAGGAAAACCATACGCTTCCGTATTGACAAGGTCAACGGCGGCGACTAATCCATACGCAACCGTATGGAGGCCCCCGATGCTCTGGACCCGCCTTGCCGCCGCCCTGATGGGGGCCACCGTTTTGATCCATGTTTTTGCCGGGGGGGCAGATGTCCACCTTCCTTTGCAAGCAACCTTGGCCGATAGCGGGCTTGCCGCCATTGCCGCCGTGCTGTGGCATGCGGTGACGGTGGTTCTGATCGTGCTGGCCTATGGGCTGTGGGTGCTGGCGAGGCGGCATGACCCGGTGCTGGAAACCGTTTTGTCGGGCATACAGATCGGCTTTGCCGCGCTGTTTTTGGTTTACGGCCTTACACGCCTCGGCACGGTCTTGGACATGCCGCAATGGGTGATCTTTCTGTCCATCCCGGCGCTGACGCGCTTTGGCCAAAGCCGCGAAAGGGCAAACTGATGCAGGCCGATCTGGTCGCCCCGCGCGAAATGCTCGATTTCCACGATGCCCGCGGCATTGACCTGCCGCATCCCATGACCGCGCTGGAGGGCTGGACCCTGGCCATGCGCCAGCCTTTGCCCGGCGTCGCGCTGGCCTTTCGCATCCGCGATGCGATTTCCGCGCGCTTCGGTGTCAAGCGGATCGGCGGGTTTTCCGGGCGGATGGATCAGGCCCCAAAGGTCGGCGACAAGCTGGATTTCTTTGAGGTGGAAAGGATCGAACCCGAAATCCTGACGCTCAGCGAACGTGACCGGCATCTCGATGTCGTGACCTGCATCACCACCCATGGCCAGCGCCTGACGATCACCTCTTCGGTCAAGGTGCATAATCTGTTCGGGCGGCTTTACATGATCCCGGTCGCCCCGGCACATCGGCTGATTGTTTCGGCGCTGCTGCGGCGGATGCGGCGGGATATTCGAGGCGTTTAAGCAAGTTTGGGCGAATGCCGGGGGCGGGAGCGGGCAGAAGTGATCCTGGGTGTCCGCCCCGAGCCACATAAATCAATGATCATAAAATGAGGCACGCAACATGAATGGCCGCATTCGAGAAGCTGCATCGCAGCATACATTGCTACTGAACGGCGGCTATAGGCCGGGTGTGTCGATGGTCGACCTCGAAGAGTCGGCGGGCCATGCTGCACCGCCGCAGGGCGGCTTCGAGCCCTCAGCGGACGGTCGCCCCCACTCTGAATGCTGCAGGTGCAGTGGGCAGCAGGCAGCCTCATTGCAGACGGTCATGCAGGGTGCAGCATATTTAGAGTGATCGGCAGGCAGGATGAAAAGCTGCCCGTGAATTTGCAGCAATGCCGCTGAGCATATGGCAAAAGCTGTCAGTCACCAGCCTCATTGCGGACGGTCAGGCAGGGCGCGGCATGTGTCGGGTGATAGACGTGCAGGGCGATAAGCCGCCTGACGACGGTGTGGCATTGCACCCGCAAGATTTTATGAAAGCGGCCGGTCGCCGCACCGACCTCGACCTACGTTTATGTTTAGAAAACAGCGCTCGCAATTTAGTTACCGCCAGACAACTCCAACCGTCGAATACAGCATATATATGACAGTTAAATTGACTAGATCAGCGTCGCTTTCGGCGACGATAAATCGAGTTTTAAATTAGAAAACGTGGGGTACTGTCGTTTTCATCAAGCACCCAAACCGTGATGGAGTGTGCTTCGCGTTACGAACCAACTCCTAAACCAATGATTCCTACCCCCAGATAGACCCGTGCGGCGCCCAGTTCGCTGTCAGGGATGCGATCTATCTCGGGATAAAATAATTTAGTTCCCTGCGCCGCAAACGCGGCGCAGGGCTGTCGGCAGTAAACCAGCTCAGTTCGGCATGATGCGATAGATATCGCCCTCATCAATCGCGGCATACAGCGCGCCATCCGGCCCAAGAACCAATGCGCGGAAGCGACCTTGCCCCATGGGAAGCGGCATCTCGGTCACATCATTGACTGATTGCCCATCGTCGGCGATGTCAATCAGATCGATCCGTTGCCCGACTGGGGTTCCGCCAAAGCCAATACCCATAAAGCCGACAGCCATGTGGCCTTCCCAGCCCCCCCAATGGTCCCCGATAAGGAACACATTTGCGGTCATGCCTTGCGACAACCCGTTATTGGTCCAGGCTGGTGGCATCGCGTCAGGGAAGCTGTCGAAATCCGTCATAGGCATGTAGGCTGCGCGCTCGGCCGGTTCCATGGCTTCCATTTGCACCGGCTCATAGCCGCAATAGCCATCTGGGCAGTCGCCCCGGCCGGCACGATTGGGCCGCGGATCCCAGCCGCCGTTGCCGCCGGGCACCAGCGCCGTGATTTCGTCCGAGTGCCAGGGCCCATGTTCGGCAGCGATTGGCTGACCGGTTTGAGGATGAAACGCGATGCCCTGAACATTGCGATGCCCATAGGTATAGATGCGCGCGTCAAAACCTTCGGGGGCGTTATTGCCCTCGGCGGCGTTGCCATCGCGGTCGATACGGACCACCTTGCCGCCCAGCAGGGTCGGGCTTTGTGGCACTTCGGCACCGTGGATATCGCCGGTCGTCAGATACAGGTATCCGTCCGGGCCAAAGCGCACGCGTCCGCCGTTATGCGCACCTGGGCCACCAAATGGCTGATCAGACGCTTCGGGCTTGTAGGGGACATCCTCGATCAGGTCCGTACGATCGGATACGTCGCTCAGATCGTTACTGACGACGAAGCGCATAAGGCGGTTCGTGCCCGGCGCCTGCATGCTCGAGGTCGAGTAGACATAGATGAATCGATTGTCATCAAATTCAGGGTCAAGCGCGATGCCCATCATCCCGGCCTGTCCCTCGCAAAACAGGTCATCTGCAGTGGACGCATACCCATCGCTTCCGGTCATCCCCAGAAGCGCGTTCGTCTCGCCCGAAGGCAACAAGACCGACAGTCCAAGGCATTTTTCTGTGTAGAACATGGTGCCGTCAGGCAAGAATGCCATGTCCCACGGGTTGTCCAGGTCGGTCAGGACTGTCTCATAGTCCAGATCCGGGGCGCTTTGTGCAAGAGCGGCAGTCCCGGTCACGCCCAAAGACGTGATCGAGAGGATAGCGGCACATGTTGGCGCGGTGAAGTGTGATCGTTTCATAAGGTTCCTCCCATGATTCTGTGCAGGCCCTCCCAAGCGTGCACCAGCACAGTTTATGCTAAAGGGGAGTAAACCGGTGAATCATTTCTGTCATCTCAATGACAAAAACAGCATGTAAACAATTCTCTGTCTATCAGGCACTAGGCCTGTGTTCGGCTTAAACGCGTTTTTCTGAACGGTCGATCAAGCCGAGGATCTAATTGAAGGTATCGGCGATGTAGGTTGTCAGGAGTTCGATCTCTTCGTCTGTGAGATTCTGTGCAACTGGAAACATCAGCATCGAATTGGGACCGATCGCTTCACCCGCGCGGTATTTTGTAAGCTTTTCCGCAAGCATGGGCGCGCTTATGTTTCGGAGTGTTGGGAAGCTGGCCATGCCGCGCGCCGTCCGGCCGTGGCATTGCGCGCACTCGGCGGAAAACATCTCGGCTGCATCCGTAGCTTCAGCTGTAACCGCTGTAGTCCCTGTGCCTGCAAGCACCGCTGCCGTCAGGCAGATATTTCGCAAAAACATCATGCTCTACTTCCCACCGATATTCCCCAAGTCGCATGCCGTTCGACGTCAAGATCGCCTGATTTTCCCAGTTGATCAAGCGTTTTCCGCACCGCGTGTTGCAGGAGGTCGCGAAAGCGCCCAGAGTTGAGCGGATCGGGCCGGGAGCCCGCAGCATCCTGACCCAGCGCCCCCGTTTTCAGCGCTTGAGACAGACCTGTCGAGCCGGTTCGTTTAGTTACGGCCTGGTTTGCGTTCACGCGCACAGCGGTGGTGCTCGCAATCGGCGGATGGCGGTGAGGATGGCGCGAACCATCGGGCCGGTGACGGCAACCTCGGCCAGTTGGAAGGTGATAGCGCGGGCGTGGCGCACGACGCGGCCTCGGCGTGGCTCAAATTGAGGTAGGCTGTTTTGGTGTAGAAAGTAGGCACCTTGAAGGCTCAGGGCAAAGCAGCAACAGCCCGGCCCCGCTCGCGGGGCTTGCCCATGCTCAAGCCACCCAAAACCGGACGGTCGGCCAAGTTGAGATGCTGCAAGTGCAGTCGGCAGGTCGCAGCCTCACGGACGAAGCCGCTCCGCGGCATTGGTGCTTGCCGCTGATGGCGCGTGACGCCCAGAACGCTGCGCATTTTGCGATCTGACCGACCTGTCTGATGATTGGGGTCTTCTCAATCATCAGACAGGAGGTTTCCATGACAGAAGAGAGAGTTAGCCCGCTGCGCCAGCGGATGATAGAAGACATGCGCATCCGCGGGATGGGCGACAAAGCCCAGAAGTCCCACATCCGGGCCATCAAGGACTTCGCGGCTTTTCTGAGACGATCCCCCGACACGGCGACGCCTGAGGAACTGCGGGCGTATCAGCTGCATATGACAGAGCTCGGCATCGCCCCCCCGACATTTAACGCTCGTATCATGGCGCTGCGGTTTCTTTTTGGCACCACATGCAAGCGAGAGGACATGCACCAGCACATGCAGTTCCGGCGGCAGCCGCGAAGACTGCCCAACGTGTTGAGCGTCCAAGACGTGTCTGCGGTGTTGGCTGCGGCTCCCGGGCCCGGGCTGAAGTATCGCGCGGCACTCAGCATCAGCTATGGTGCCGGGCTCCGGGCCGCCGAGGTATGCAACCTCAAGATCAGAGATATCGACAGCGATCGTATGTTGATCCATGTCGAGCAGGGCAAAGGCGGTAAAGACCGGAAGGTGATGCTATCACCCGGATTACTTGAGCTGTTGCGCGCCTATTGGTGCGAGGCTCGGCCTACAGGCTGGCTTTTTCCGGGTAAGCCCCGGATAAATCCGATCTCACCGCGTCAGTTGAGCCGAACTTTTCTGACCGCTAAGCACTTAGCGGGCGTCACTGGTGCATCCACTCTGCATACACTCCGCCACAGCTTTGCCACCCACCTTCTGGAAGCAAACACCGACGTCCGGGTGATCCAAGTGCTTCTTGGGCATGCCAGTTTGACCACGACCCAGAAGTACGCCCATGTAGCGACACGCTTGATACGTGATACTGTCAGCCCCTTCGAGGCGCTGGCCCAGCTCGGAGACCAATTGGCTCCGCCGACACCGACGCCGGATTAGAACACGCCGAAGGGGCGTGCCTCGGCCCAAGCTGGAGATCGCTGACATATTCCGTGCCTATGGTCCTGCATGGCGGCGGGCCAATGCGGGGCATGTCAGCCTGTCCCAGTTGAAGGTGATGTCAGCGATTGAAGCCTGCCGGACCGAAGCGCTCGGCGGGCACGTGGCCGGGTGCGCAAAGTGTGGCCATCATCACATCAGCTTCAACTCCTGCAAAAACAGGCACTGCCCCAAGTGCCAGGGGCCAGCGGCGCGCGACTGGATGGAGGCGCGCGCCGAGGACCTGCTGCCGGTGGAATATTTCCACGTCGTCTTCACACTGCCAGCTGAGATTGCGCAGATCGCCCATTGGAACAAGAAGGCGGTCTATGGCCTGCTGTTCAAGGCATCAGCAGAAACGGTGATGACCATCGCGGCCGATCCCAAGCGTATGGGCGCGCGGGTAGGCATGACCAGCGTCCTTCACACGTGGGGATCAGCGCTGACCCATCATCCACACATCCACATGATCGTTCCGGGCGGCGGGTTGTCGCCCGACGGCACCAAGTGGGTCGCTTGCCGCCCGGGGTTCTTCCTGCATGTGCGGGTTCTGTCGCGGCTGTTCCGACGCCTGTTTCTGGAGGGACTGATGGATTTGCACCGGGCTGGTCAGCTGACGTTCTTCGGCCATCTCGAACGGCTGGCGCAAGCAGATGCCTTCACAGCATGGCTCGCCCCATTCCGCAAATCCGAATGGGTCGTCTACGCCAAGCCACCCTTCGGCGGGCCGGAGGCCGTGCTGGCCTATCTCAGCCGCTACACCCATCGCGTCGCCATCTCGAATGCGCGCCTGGTCAGCGCCAATGCCGATGCCGTCGCCTTCCGATGGAAGAACTACCGCATCAAATCCGGCGACCGCCAAAAGGTCATGCGGCTGGCCACGCCCGAGTTCATCCGCCGCTTCTTGATCCATGTCCTGCCAGATGGCTTCCACCGCATCCGCCATTACGGCCTGCTGGCCAGTTCAAAACGCAAGGCCAACAGAGGTGGTCGCGGAAATTCGGACCAGTTGCTAAGCTCTGGCAACTGAAGAAGGACGAACAATCGATATGGCGAAACAGAAGCGTTACACGGCAGAATTCAAGGCGAAGGTTGCTTTGGAAGCGATCCGTGAAGAGTTGACGACGGCAGAGCTGTCGAAGAAATATGAAGTACATCCGACGATGATCAACGGCTGGAAACGCACGGCAATTGCCAAGATGGCGCAGTCGTTTGACGCCAAGCCGGTTGGTGAACCAGTGATTTCCGGCAAGGATGTAGAGAAGCTGCACGCCAAGATTGGCCAATTGGTAGTGGAACGGGATTTTTTGGCGGATGCCTCCAGGCTCATTCTCGGGACTGGAGGCAAAAAGCCGTGAAGAAAGATCATCCCAAACTGAGTGTCCGGCGGCAATGCACACTGCTGTCGCTCGCCCGATCGACGCTGTACTATCAGCCCTGCGGTGAAAGCGCGGAAAACCTGAAATTCATGAAGATCATCGACGAGCAATTCCTGAAAACGCCATGGTACGGCTCGCGGCAGATGGCGCGTCATATGCAAAGAGAGGGTCACAAATGCGGCCGCCATCGCGCAAGACGGCTGATGCGGCTCATGCGTTTGGTGCCGATCTATCAGGAACCCAAGACCAGTAAGAAAAACCCCGAACACAAGGTTTATCCATATCTTCTAAAAGATCTGCCCATCACGCGTCCCAACCAGGTGTGGTGTACGGACATTACCTATATCCGCATGCAGCGCGGGTTTTTGTATCTGGTCGCCATCATGGACTGGCACAGCCGCAAGGTGCTGAGCTGGCGGCTGTCCAATACTATGGATGCCGGGTTCTGCGTCGAGGCCTTGAAGGAGGCACTGGCCACCTATGGCCCGCCCGAAATTTTCAATTCGGACCAGGGCAGCCAGTTCACCAGCACCGATTTCACCGACGTTTTGAAAGACGCAAAGGTGAAGATTTCGATGGATGGGCGCGGCCGCTGGATCGACAACCGCATGATCGAACGACTGTGGCGGTCCTTGAAATACGAATGCGTCTTCTTGAACACCTTCGAAACTGGCCGGGAGGCGCGCCAGGGGATCGGCACCTGGATCGCTTATTACAATGAAGAACGCCCGCATTCATCCCACGGCCTGATGACCCCGGACGAAGTTTATGATAATCGCAAACCAAACATGAAACTTGCCGCGTGATAGGAAACCCATGCCAGAGCGCTGCGCGGCATAAAACTGGTCGAAAAACCAGGACCACCTCTAACATCATAAAAATCCGCGCCATGCTCTGCGTTCAGCACCCCGACAAGGCGACACCGGCGCAACCTGAAACAGAGATCATCCCTCTCACACTGCGCGAGCCGTGCCCCTGCTGCGGCGGCCCTATGCGCGTCATCGAGATCTTCCGCCGTGGGCAAAAGCCGATGTCGCGCGCGCCACCACGGGAACAGGCCGCATGACACACCGCCTGTCAGACGCCACAGACAACCACCGGCTGCACCCCGCAGACCCGGCGCAGCCCGTATGCGCTTATCACTTTTCAGCGCAAAGACCCACGGCAAACACGGCAATAGGCACAGCAATACCAGCATATTCGATCGCTTCAATAACCGGCTCAACCGTCACGCGCACCTTCAGCCGGCCTCCTGACACAGCCGTCGCCCCAATCGTGCGCGCACTTTCCCCATAGACTGCGCCAAGACCCCCGCGGCTTCCTCCTTGCGAGGTTTTCCAACGCGGGTCGGGGTTGCGCCAGCGCGAAGTGTTCCGCCGCGACCCGCGTCAGAAAACCTTCATCACAGCTGCCGGTCGGACCGCGTTTCGCATGCTGCACCGCCGCAAGGCGGCTTCGAGCCCACACCGGCCGTTCGCCCTTGACGCTACGCTCACGACAACGATTCGGGTGCGGCGACGTGGCCGGCCCATAGCTGCCGGTCGCTGTCGAATCATGCTGCATAGCGGCATTCACCGAAGCCGCCAGTCGAGCGCCTGTGCCGCAAGATCACGAACGTTTCCCGGCTTCATTTGACTACCCAACGGTCGCTTTCGCACCCTTTCGCGTCGCTGAACCGATCTGAAGCAATCACAATTCAGTTATCTTCGCGATGTCGCCTGAAGCGGCTCCTTGCCGGCTTGATGCCGACTTTCCGCCAGACAATTTCTGGGTAATGGCCGAGCCTTTGATTTTTCCGCCAATGCAGACTTCATTCTGAATACCCCGCATCAACACGGAGAACACAATGGCCGAACACGAAAGTTCAGACGCTCTGAGTCAGCCCGATGGGCCCGCAGAAATCATCCAGACCAATTACCAGATTGGACAGAACAATATCCGACCCTTCGGGCTGGATATCCATGGCCAGGTGTTTCTGATTTCGGGGCTTTCCATCGTGGCCTTTGTCATCGGGACTCTGGCCTTTCAAAACCAAGCTGGTCCGGCCAAAACTCCAAGGCGGGCGGCGGGAAACCGCTGCCTGCAACATATGTTTTCCAATTTCGACCGTCCGAATTATCGCTCCAAAAGCTGGGGAGGGCTTTCCGCATGCGCTTCATTCCATTGGTTCTGTGCCTGTTCCTGATCCCTATCGGGTGGATTTCGACCCTCGCGTGCGGTTGGAATTTCGCGGCACGCAGCTCAGCTCAGACGGCGGACTTCTGGTGAGGCGCGAACTTGATGATGCGCTTGGCCTGTCCAGCTTTGCATCAGCGGCGCTGCGCGACAGCCGCACCGGGAAGAACACTGTCCACCGGCTCGACGGGCTATTCCGGCAGTCGGTCTATGGGCGGCTGCGCGACCACAGACGCCGCTCAGGGCGAAAAACGCTTGTTCAGCTGGCGCAGTCAGGCGATCTTGACGTCAGACGGCAGGCCACTTGGGGAATGTCGGATCGACATTCCCGACACGCCCCATGCGATGCGGGCGCAAATCACCAGAAAACCAGATGCTTTGAACAGTAAATATCGAAGGGGAGGAGACCCGGATGACACTGATCATTACCATTGCCTATCTCAGCGTGCTGGCTTGCGCGCTGTTTGTCCTGCTGCGATGGCCCCGCCTGCGGGTGCAGGGGGAAACGCCGGTGGGGCTGCTGACGCTGATCGCGCTGTTGTTCACTGCCGGTCTGGATATGGGTCTTGTGATGCTGCCCCTGTCGGAATTTCCGGTCTATGAGGCAGATTCGGTCTATGCCTTCTCCAATGCACTTGCGGTCGAGTTCGGCATGTGGGGGCCGTTGGTCTGGCTGATGTATTTCGTGACGACATTCTATTTTGTCGCGCTGGAGCCGCGTCTGAAACTCTTCGAGATCGGTGTGATCAAATGGGTCTACAATCTGACGATCATCGCGACCTGTGCCTTTACCTGCTATCTGTTCATGATCAACCTGCCCGGCTATGCACCCGAATTGTCGCAGGCGGCGATCTGGCTGATCGCAATCGGCGTGATCGCTTTCGCCGTCACCTCATCGGGCGATCTGCGGTTCATGAAATGGCTGGCTATCGTCTCGACCTACGGTTTCGGCGTGCTGGCCTTCGCCGCGCTGGCGGTCGTGGCCTTTGCCTATAGCGGGATCGGGTTCGATGCGCTCTTTGTCAATCTGGGTCTGCTGAGCAATTATTTCGCGCATCTGCCGCGCTTCGCCACGCCGATTTCGGACTATCACGAATTCTATCTTTTCTGGTGGTTCGCCTGGAGTCTGATGATCGGCCAGTTCGTAGCGCGCTTTGTCAGCAATATGCCGATCTGGCAATTGGCGCTGTCCATGGTGTTTCTACCCGCCATTCCTATCGGGCTTTGGTTCAGTGTGCTGTTTATCTATCACCAGAACACGATTGAAATCCCGGTCTGGCTGAACTGGTTCATGATCAGCGTGGGCATCGTCTTCGTGATCAACTCGCTCGACAGTCTGATCCGGCTTTACTCGGCCAATCTGGGCTGGACCCGCGTTGCGCTGGGGGATCGCGGCTATTACCCGCTGCATTTCATGCTGCAACTGGCGCTGGTGGGCGCCTATTTCTTCACCCCGTTCGAGATCCATTGGGTCGGGCTGATTGTGGTGGCAATCTATGCTGCAGCCTATGGGCTGATCGTGATGCGCCGCCAGAAGCTGGCGGGATTGTAGCGCGAAAACTGCGGTGCAGGGACTGCCCGAGTACCGGTTCCCAAGCCGGGCAGTCCCAACCTGCGGCAATACCCATGAGCGCCTCAGCTTCCGTCGATCCAGCCAATCAGGTCAGGCAATTCGCCCAGATCGGCCAGTTGGCGGAATCGCGGATGCGCGCTTGGGGTTTCGGCATTAGTGCCTCTGAAAGTTGAGGTAAAAAATGCTGCAAGTATCGAGCCGGTCGAGAGGAACCACATCAGCGACCGACTGCTTTCGCACAATTCTGCAGACGCAATTCGGCGGCGCGATCAGACCGCTCTCCGGCCCTCCACGTCGATCATGCTGCGTATGCGAGCGGTTTTTGCGGAGATGTATTGAATGACCGCAAAGCGGCCCGTCACAATAGCTTCGTTGCCGCTGTGATACCGCGATGCTCTGCGGGGAAAGGAAAATGCTCGCTCTCGTAGAGTTCGACAAGTTGAGTCAGAGCGTCAAGTTCGTCACCACCAGGCGTTCCGGGTTCCTTGCCCCAAAGCGCGTCAATTCGAGAAAGCGCCGCAGTCAGCTCGTCGTTTGATCGAATTTTCATGCCGCCGAGCCCTTTGTCGCAAGGTGGAAAAGACACTATGCAGGCATGGACGCGTTTCCTTGCGTTTGCCTGTGTCTTATACGGATACCACTTGGCCCCCAAAATGAGAAGATGGAGATGCGCAATCAAGGCTGACTTGAATTGCGCTTGTCCCAAATAGCCATTAGTCTGTTAAGGACAAAATCCGCACCAGCAAAATCAACGGCTTGCAAGGCCAAAATCCGAAGGGGTTCAACTGGGACAGCGCGCCGCCATCTACGCCAGGGTTTCGACTTCTGATCAGTCCTGATTGCTGACGGTCAGCCAGGACAAAAACCATTGGTCAAAATAGGCGGGACAAATACGGTCGATTCCGCTTTGGACAGAAACGCTTGGGTTTTGTCCAGAGCAACTGTCGCGAAAGAGCCCACAGCGGACGGTCAGGGAAAACAAAACTTGTAGTTTATGGTCAGGTATTTACCAATCTGACCATGGATGAACCGCGCGCCTATGTAATTCCGCTTGTAATCTGGCCGGTGCTTGCCGGGGCGCTGATCACGCATTGGTCGGGATTGCATCCCTTTGCCGCTGTCGCATGGGTCTTATGGTTGGTTCTGGCGATGATCGCGCTGCTGGCCCAGACCAGCCCGGGCGGGCGGGCCTATCTGGCGGGCACGCTGCAAACGCGCCATTACACGCAGGTCTATCTCTACGTCGCCCGGCCCCTGAACGACTGGGTCTGGCGGCGGGTGGGGCGGATGCGCGCGGGGCCGGACGGAACCGAGGCCCCGCCGCCCGAGACGACCGCCATCTGGCACCTGCTGCGCGGCGCGCTGACATGGCGGCTGCTGGACCGCGCGCTGCTGATCGCCGTGGCCTATCCGTTGATCGCGCTGATCCTGCCCTGGCTTCTGGGCGGGGATGCGGTGCTGGGGGCGGGGGTGGTGGTGTTTCCGGCGGCGGAATTCTGGCCCGAGCGGGCGCTGGTGCTGGGGCAATTCGTCATCCTGACTGGGGGTTTCGTGGGTCTGACACTGGCGTCAGCCAGCCCGCGGCGGTTCTGGCGAAGTGCCGCAGAATGGCTGCCCCTGATCGCAATCGTATTCGCATCCGCAGGCGTATTCGCAGTCGTAGTCGCAGTCGTAGTCGGAGTCGCATTCGCAGTCTTAGGCGCAGTCGCAGTCGCAGTCGCAGTCGACTGGCTGTGGTCGCGCGGGCGGCGAGGGTGGGCGCTGGCACTGCTGGGGGGCTTCTGGGCGCTGGGGTTGCTGGCCATCGTGCTGTTCCTCGATCTTTCGGCGTTGCCGGTAGACAGCAAGGCCGTCTTCATCTTCCTCGCCGTCCTGCCCCTGATCAACGGCCTTTTTGACGCGCTGTCCTATGCCCTCACCCTCGCCCTGTCGCGCAAGGGGTTGGCCACCCGCTGGGCGCCGCTCTGGGGGCTGATCGACCTTGCGCTTGGGGCAGTGCTGTTCCTCGCCCTTGGCGCGACCATGGTCGCCGTGATCGCGGCGCTGAACGCCATCGGCACCGCGCCGATCTATGATCTGGCCGCGCTGTTCGCCGGGCTGCGCGCCAGTCCGGGGGATTACTGGTGGCTCTATCTGATCCTGTTCTCCACCCTGTTGCCCACCGCGCTGCACCTGCTGATCGCCGCACTGGCGGTGCAGGGCTGGTTCCTGTTCCAGCGCCCCCGCCGCGCCGTGGCGGGCTGGATCGCCGCCGCCCCCACCAGCCACCCGGCGGCAGTGGGCGGGTTTCTGGCGCAGGCCACGATCTGGTGGCTGCCGCTGATCGCGCTGGCCGGGCTGGGCTGGGTTCTGTGGCAGGTCATCGGCACGGCGGCGGGCGCGGCGGGGTTGATCTATCTGGACGCGCTGGAAGGGCTGTCGCGCTGGATCGGCGTTATTTAAATGCGCAGAAACGATTATTGCGCGACCGTCCGCAAGGTCCCGCATTGCTGCCAGTCAGCCAGGACAAAAACCCTTGGTCAAAAATGGTAGGACAAAAACGGTCGTTTACGCCGGCGACACAAACGTATGAGTTCTGTCAAAAGTGAGCTGAAAAGGGAAAACGAAGAGGGTGTGTGAGAAGTACCCAAGAAAGGTCTTTTGACGACTTCTGAGCCCAGGACGAGAGTCCTTGCGGAGCAACTCGGATTTACCCGCGGCAGTCACCAACTGTGTGCCCAAACCCGACTGAGGCGCTGATCACAGCCCCCGAACTCAAAAGTTTGGTCAAGAGATTACTCCTTTCTTGGGTCTAACGGTCCTCCTGGCCGCTGTTTAAGAGCGGTGGCTGACTACTTCCCACATTCAGAACATGGGGTTTACGTGGAAGTTGGGCAAGTACTTGAATTGCAAGTGCCGTTTTTGAGAGATTGAACGAAATCAATGAGCCCTCTCGGTGGACAAAACCCCTTTGCCAAAACGGCCTAGTCAAAAACGGTCGTTTTTGACCGCCCTCCCCGGACCTACGGCATTTCAACGGCTTGACCGAGACAAAACCCCCTGTCAAAACTAACTATGTTTTGGGAGGTTTTTGTCTATGATTTTAGGATACGCCCGCGTCTCGACCAAGGACCAGAACCTCGAAGGCCAGAACGACGCCCTCACCGCCGCTGGGGCAGAACGGATTTTCGCAGATACGATTACTGGAACCGCCCGAGCTCGTCCGGAGTTGGACCGACTACTTAAAGAACTTCGGGCTGGAGATGTGGTCGTCGTTACAAAGTATGACCGGCTCGCTCGCAGTCTAAAGGACCTCCTGCAGATCGTCGACCTGATCCAATCCCACAACGCAGGATTCCGGTCCTTGGGAGAAGATATCGACACGACCACACCTGCCGGTCGGCTGGTATTTCACGTGTTCGCTTCTATTGCCCAGTTTGAGCGCGAGCGGATCGTCGAGCGGACAAAAGAAGGACTACAGGCAGCTCGGAAACGGGGTCGGGTTGGGGGCAGGCCGCCTGTGCTTTCACCAAGCCAGAAGGTTGAGGTGCAACGGATGCGTGATGTGGAGATGCGTTCGGTCCCAGAGATTGCTGCACTTTTCAAGGTTAGCCAGAAGACAGTCCGTAGGGTAACATGAATAATAATGCGATTGGCCAAAAAGAGGGCTATCATGGGTGAGGCGAAGGCAAAGAATAATCTGCGTTTGGAGCGTGAGAAGCTAAGCAAGCGAATTTCAGTTTCGCGCTTCAACCTTCTTGCGATCGGGACCCGCAAATCGCCCGCACCCTATCTGTATGAAGAGGTTGATTACTGGGCTGATCTAGATGAGCGAGTTATCGGCCTAGTCGCCCGTGACGTAACCGATGATGATTACTACTGGTGCCTCTTGGTGCGAGACCGGAACGGCCGCTTCCGATCAGCGGAAATTGACTGTAACCTGCGTTCCGCAGCATACGCCGCTGTCGCGCTGCGTGAGCGGATCGCGAAGGCCGTAACAGAGGACGACCTCGCGCTGCTGGGAACACAAGGCGACGAAACCAACCATCCGACAGACCTTTTGTCCGTTCCGGCGAATTGCAAGCCAGAGGACCTCCACCCCAACTTTAAGCTACTGCTGGAATCTCCTGGTCGCGCGCCCGCGCGGGCCGTTTTCAAGGAACTTGGACCTTGGTTAGCGCCGAGTGATCCACATTTTGTGAAGGAATTTCAAACTAAACAGTTCGACCAGCGCCTTTGGGAGCTTTATCTTTGGGCTACTTTTCGTGAATTGGGCTATGACGTTACGCAACCAGAGGCACCTGACTTCCACATCGTTTCCCCACGCGGTGAGTTTACCGTGGAGGCAACAACTTGCGCTCCGTCCATGGGTGGCGTGCTCGCGGACCACCCTAATCCAAATACGCCCGAAGAGATGAAAGCCTTCCTTGCGAACTATATGCCCATGAAGTTTGGTGGCGCGCTGACCGCCAAGCTCAGGAAGCGTAGCGCCGGAGGCGAGAGCTACTGGGAGCGCGGTCCCGGGGCGGGCAAGCCATTCGTTCTTGCCGTGGCTGATTTTCACAAGCCCGGTGGTGGTGGCGAAATCGGGTCAATGACTTACACTCAAGAAGCACTATGGCTTTATCTATTTGGGCAACGCATGGAGTGGAGCTTTGATAAAGGCGAGCTTACAATTCGAACTGTTAAACTTCTTTGGTTGCCGCCCGTGATGCAAGAGTCTTTTGACCGTTTCTGAGCGTGTGATCGATTGCGTGCTTCTTTCAGGCCTATTCTGAGCGGCGTTTCCAGAAGCCGCGGCCGGTATGGTGATCAGCGGATAGGGTCCAAATCTTGGGGAAGCGCTTTTGGCGCAAAGTTCAACTATGGTTTTCCCAATCCAGATCTATTCGATCGTTGCGCCCATTCAGGTCATTGCACTCTCACACTCCCCTTGGCACCGACGCTTGCAGGTTAAGACATGACACTCATGCCGCGCCCACCAGCGCCGGATCTCTGTAATCCTCATTCTTCGTCAGCATCGCCCAAATCTGGCGAGCCATCTTGTTCGCCAGCGTGATGCCCACCAGCATCTTCGGCTTCATGGCCACTTTCCGGCCGAGCCAGCTGTCATCTGGAATCGTATGACGCGCCCGACCAATGATCCGCGACATCGCCCCGATGATCAGAAGCCGTCGGATATCGACCTGGCCCATCTTGGATAACTTGCCCAATCTGCTCTTGCCACCAGTTGATTTTTGCAAAGGCACCAACCCCAGCCAGGCCGCGAAATCCCGCCCGCAGGAGAACTGCGCCATATCCGGCGCAAACGCCTCCATCGCCAGCGCAGTCATCGGGCCGACCCCTGGCATCGTTTGCAGACGCCGCGCCACGGCGCTTTCTTTCGCGAGTTGCCTGATCAACTTGTCCTTCGCTGTGATGCGTTCTGTCTTCTCAGCAATTTGCGCCAGCAGGTCCTGGCACTCCGTTACGACAAGAGCAGGAAGGTCGCACTCAGGCGCCTCCAACAGTTCGGCGATCCGTTTCACATGGCCAAATCCCACAGGGAATGTGTGCCCGTATTCATAGAGCGTTGAGCGCAAAGCGTTCACCAGCTCAGTGCGCTGATTTACAAGTCGTTCGCGCGCCCGAAATACGACCGCGCGTGCCTGCTGCTGTTCACTCTTCACCGTCGTGAAGTGCATCTCGGGACGCTGCGCCGCCACCACGATCGCCTCTGCGTCATTCCGGTCATTTTTATGGCGTTTTACAAACGGCTTTACGTACTGCGCCGGGATGATCCGCGCCTCGTGGCCCAGCTCCATCATTTGCCGCGCCCAGTAATGCGCGCTCCCACAGGCTTCAAAGACCACAACGCAATTCGGCGCGTCCGCCATGTAGCGCCGAAACTGCAATGGCGTCAGCTTCTTGCGATCTCTCACATGCCCTGTCATCGACGCGACGTGCAGATGAAAAACTCGCTTTGCCAAATCTACCCCGATCATTGTATCGTACATCTCGCCGTCCTTCTCTATTTCTGTGGTCTATAACACCACTCATGTTGGCACTTTGATGCCTCTCGGGGAAGGGCGGCAACCATACCATCTTGACGGGCACATTTACAAAACCAAAACAATTGAAACAGGCTTCTTTGATCTTGAGGGGGCCGAAAACATATCAGCTGTGGTGTTTTCGAATGCTGGAACGCTCGCGAAGTTCGACAGGATGGGTGTCGATGCTGGCTACTCTCCCGACGATCACAAATATATGCGTATGGGCTTCCGTCTTGATCCCAATCCCAACGCGGTGATTGGAACTCTGTTCAGCGAGGAGGTGGTTGCAGACAGTGGCGAACGCTGGTCGGATGAACTGCAGGTATTTCACAACCCCCGCGCGCGGTTTCCTCTGCCTCTGGAGGCGTTTTCAGGCGCGACACAACACCGATTTGAAGAAGGCAAGCACGTCTCTTATTCCAGTGGGACGCCCGTCCTCAGCTCACGGACGATCATCTTGCGGTTGGTGGGAGGCAACGAAGTGGTGGAATCTACGCCTTAAGCCGTGGTTTTCGGTCAGCCTTTTGCAATATGCGCGGGGGATTTTGGGACAATCACCGTCAAATTTGGCGAAGGGATTACAAGTCCGCCTCCGGTCATGACAGCTTGTACCCCATCTCGACCGCTAACTTTCCATAATCATGATCCGTGTAATTGATTTGACTTGTGCTGGCTGAAGCGGAAGTCTTCTTCGCTGCACCGATTGCGGGAAACCGCTTCATGATCATTGCAGCGTCCGTATGTTCTACAGCCTTGACAATGACCAAGCGGTTTTTGGTCATACTAGTCCAGTCGCCAGCAAGATTAGCCTTTAGCCATTCGACCAGAAGACCATAAGGGGTGGGGAGCTTGTTCCCATCCCTATCGAAGAATGGCGCAGCTTTGGGTAGGGACGAGCTTACAGTCGTCGTAAAGGCGGGCGCGGTCGGATGGTCGGCCGTAAACTTGTTCCAGCTCAGTTTTCCCACGATTTCCTCATCTTATGTATGATACAGAACATTATCATATGTATGCATGATATCAATCAAGAAGCCGCTGTCCGGATTCGCCGTCAAGCGCAGAAATTCAGTGGCGGGCCTCAAGGCATGCGCGGACCAGTGCTTCTGCCACGCCGGTTGAATTTTTGGAGGTCATTTTGATCGCCTTCGGAGCGTAGCGGTCCATAATGCCGCTCACTTTGTCTGCCGCTGCCTGACGAAACATCGTGCCACTATCGCGACCCGGCCCAAGCGGAAGCGAAATGTCGAGCACTGTCAAAACCAACAGGTCGTAGTCGCCCACATGCGCCACAGCAATCGCTTCAAGCTCCTGCAAACGACGAGGATCCTCCGAACGCCCGGATAAGTCCAAGGCCGCCCACAAATACCCGAGTGCATCAGGAACAGGGCGATCTACGATTATAACGTCGCTCGACAGTGCCAGCTCAGCTTCTTGCCGCATGCATTCGGCCATGATCCACAACGTACTCTCATAAGTATGATGCATCAAGATTGGGAAACCTAAGTCTCGCGCACGCGTTGCCAAATCTTCAACTTGCCCAACTCTCAGACCTTCGCGTTCGAATGCACGTCGAACCAGTGAAACGAGAGTGGATTTGCCTGTCGAATGGGTACCGGCAACTCCTATTTTGAATGGCCTTTTCATCATAACAGACTTCCTTGCGATGGGTTCAACAGATCGCAGTCAATTAGTACCGAATTCCTTCGTTCTTCTGGAAGTGACGTCACCAGCTCAATGAATAGCAAGGCGGTGAGGACAGAGTCGTAAAGCGCAGAATGATGTTTCTTCCCGCTTATCCGTGAAGCCTGCTCTGTAAGTTCGAAATGTTGACCCAGTTTCTCGAGGCCGTACGACTGTAGGCCTGGACAAACCGACTTCGCCAACTTCAATGTATCGATGGCCATTGCTGGCTGCCAGTCTGGAATCGCGTTTGAAATGGCGTCCAGCTCGACTCTGACGTTGTGCCCAATGATGCGGGCTCCGTCTGTCCAAGTCATTACATCATCGGCGATGTCGTCAATGTCGGGGGCGTCGGCCACATCGCTGTCAGTGATCCCGTGAATACGTGTCACGGCCGGGGAGATGGGCACTTGGGGACGAACGAGCCATTCCATCTGCTTGGACTGTAACTCTAGATGGGCTAAACCCACCAGCGCGATCTCCACGATCTCCGGTGGTGATGCACCATTTCCCTCGACATCCATAACCCAGAATCTTTCCAGAGCTAGGTCCATCCCAAGTCAGCCTTTCCGTGTCGGCCATAATGATGCGGTTGAGCGCGGTCATGCACCTGGTAGTTCAAAGTATGCTGCATGAAATACCTCTGCTGTTCAGCGCTTCCCGCGACCTCGACCCGCCGCCCATCGATAGTCACAGTAGCGGCGTCTAATCCCACC
This sequence comes from Roseinatronobacter monicus, assembly GCF_006716865.1. NCBI lineage: Bacteria > Pseudomonadati > Pseudomonadota > Alphaproteobacteria > Rhodobacterales > Paracoccaceae > Roseinatronobacter > Roseinatronobacter monicus. The sequence goes on from NZ_VFPT01000004.1 coordinate 151,018, forward strand.
GCGTCGGCCAATCTCGCAACAACATCGGCGGATGGTGTTTTGTGAGCGGCAGCGCAAATTTCACGCTGATGCAAAGGACAAATGTCGCAGATCTCGCGGATCCCAAAGTGACCGTTGTAGTCTGCTACGCCGTGCACATACGCCACGCCGCATGAGGTCTTTCGGAAGATTGGCGTCCCGTCGAAAGCTTCGAGAATATTTGCCTCCACTTGCTCCGGCAGGATCTTTCTCCGTGCGGCATCGTCATATAAATCAGGCACACCTATCGAAGCAAAGTAGCTCCTGATTTCCTCGCGGTAGAACAGACCTGTAAAAACAGTAGCATGAGCTACTCCAGCGAGTTCTTTTGCTCGGGCGAGATTGTCCGGGCCATCATTCACGCCTGCAATTATTGGTCTCCAATAGAGAATGCAGCGCAGGCGTTTGGCATGCAGTGCCAAGGTTCGGATCGATGCCTCGGCAATCGCGCTGTCGACGGGCTCTATACGTTTGTCGTCAATGCCGGACCATGTGACCAGCACGGTTAGCTTGATATTTTTCAGGCCATTCATCCGCTCGACATCGTCTGGCAGGACATGCCATCGGGTGATTACCAAAACGGGATTGCTGAACCCGCGTCGGTCAAGCTCCTCGAGGCACGCGAACAGGTGATCCTTGACTCCAGGAAGAAAGGGATCAGTTGCGCGGTTAAATATCTGTATCGGCGTTGTACCGGCTCGGAACGCCCAGTGAGAAATCAATGCATCGACCGCTTGCTCGTCGGGCATCACCAGATGCGGCTTCTTCATGTCAAAGTTGCCGAAAAGGTGCCGAACACAGTAGCCGCAATCTAAGGGACATCCGACCACGTGATTGAGGCTCAAGCCGGACTTTCTGTAGTCCACAACCTGCTTGAGCTGCTCAGGCAGGTTCGGGCCTGCGATCCTAATTTTACTCATATTGAATAATTACTCCATAAAGGCTCTGACCGCCTAGTCTGTTTGGAAGGGCTTTGGGAGTCCTGTGGTTGACGGAGACAGACAATCCCCATCGGCCAGTTCAGTCTGATAGGCCCCATCGGAAGGTTTCTTCGTAAAACCACGCTAAGGGAGAACATATAAGAAACATCGCTTTTGGGGGCACGTCCATCAAACGGCGGCGATGAATTTTGGGACGCTGAGGAAATAGAGACGGTTTTAGGGACGCCATGAGGGCCTTTTCTAGGGCGCAGCCCGCTTCCGAGGCAGCCGCCTCTAAAGCGAGCGTTTTGTGGACTGGCAGAGTCGCGGACTCAACTCCTGGAAATCCTCCATTATCGCCGTGATGGAATAAAGTGTTGATAAGTTTCATGTATTTCGCGTTCTCCCTGAAAAGAGTTCGCTAAAAGTTCCTTGTTAACTTGGTTTTACGAAGAAACCTTCCGATGGGGCCTCACCGTGCGGGCGGCCAAGGACTGATTCGCGCGCCACCGCTACATCCTCTCCCTAGCCGGCAACGACACTGGTTACAATTTCCTCATCGCCACCAACCTCGGCGCGCTGGTGCTGAAGGAGTAAGACGGCTGGGAACTTCTACAACTCGGTGTTCCGCCCCTGGGAGCACTACGTGCCGCTCGCTCCGGAAGCGACAGATGACGAAGAGCGCCTCGACTTGGCGCGCAGCCATCCCGCGGAGGCGCGCGAGATCGCCGCCAATGCCCGCCCCGCCTGGTTCACGCTGGTGGCGGAGGGCTATGAGCGGCCAGGGCGCTCGCCGTCGGTTTGGCCGGCCGCTGCTCCTGTCGGCGCCGGTGGCGTTCAGCCGTGGGCGTGCAGGCTCATCACGTTGTCCGGCTGTGGCGCGAGGTCGAACCGCTGCGTCTCGATCCGCGCCGCCCGTCCGAAGATCTTGCGCAGTTCGCGCCGATGCCGCTCGATCAGCTCCCAGTCCTCCAGCGATGCGGTGTAGATGTCGATCAGCTCGCCGTCAAAGCCGCGACGGCGCATGCGGCGCTGAAGATAGCGCATCTGGTCGGGCAGGTCGGCGAGCAGGCGCGCGGTCCGGGTCACGTCGGCGCGCAGGTTGTAGGCCGAGGCGAAACGGCGCAGGGCGCTGATGATCTCGGCGGTCTCGCGGCTATCCTCCTCGGTCGGGATGACCAGCACCGAGTTGAAGAACGCCTCGACGACATTGCCGGACCCGTTGCGCCGGTAGCTCTCCGGCGTATCCCAGATGAAGTTCTCCATTATCGCCTCGGTGGTCTCGAGTTGGCCGATCTCGTCCGCAGTCAGGTTGCCGCCACGCAGCCGCCCCGCGAGGTGGGCGGTGGCGGCGCCGGACATGTCGAGCGCCAGCGCCACGAGGCCGAACAGCAGCAAATACCATCCGCCGACGTCGGGAATGCGGTTGGCCCCGAAACTCAGCGCCGAACGGAACTGCCACATCGCGGAATCGACGAGCGAGGCCTGGCGGAACACCGGCGGCGAGACCGGCAACGCGACATTGGCCCGTGCCGAGTCAAGCAGGGTGTCGAGCACGGGCACCATCGTCGGGGCACCGCGCGGGCAGAGTATCTGCCGGCCGTCCTGAACGAACCCGCCGCCATTGTAGCCGGCCTCGAGCGCCTCGGCGGAGGCCAAGATCGACAGCCGCGCCGGGTCGGAAAGGACACCCTGCGCGATTTGGTAGGCGCCGTCGACCGCGGCCTGTTCGCTCGCGCCGCGAATGGCTCGGAGCGCCTGGCCGGCCTGCTGGCGGAGGGTGGCCGCATCTGCGGCGATCGCGGCGGTGGCGGTTGCGTGGCTCGCGATTAGCGCCGCGATAGGGCCGTTGCCCGGGCGGCTGTCGACGCATTGCCCACCGACGCGCGCCTCGACCGCCGAGCGCGCGCCCGCCACGTCGGCCAGCCGCCGGGCATCGATCTCGATCTTCGCGAACGATGCTTCGAGGTCACGGATCGGTGCGATCAGCGGCGCCTGCACCTCGTCGTTCATGGCGCGTTGTAGCTCCGGGCCGAAGCGCATGTACACCATTGAGCTGAACGAGAACCAACTCGACAGCAGGATCACGGCGAGGCCAGCGGCGAGCGCCAGTTCGCGGAAACGCGGCTTAACGTCGATGTCAACATGGCTCGCCAGCCCGGCGCCGGGCTTCTCGGTCTTACCCGCTTGGGCGCCGGCGTAGTGGAAGAGGTTGAAAGCGCCGAAGGTCAGCGCGCTCGTCGTCACCAGCGCGATGGCAAGGGCCGAAACGGTGTCAGGCATCGACGGGCGCAGCGAGAAAAAGACACCGGAGCCGGTGAGCGCCGTCGAGAAGGACCAGAAGATGATACTCGGAATGCGGGCAGCGATGCTGCTGCGGGGGCCGATGGCCCGGGATTTGGGGGCAAGACTCATAGGGGTACTCCTTGTGACATGGGGTGGCGGCGCACTACCGCTCGGCCGAATCGGCGTTTTCGTGGGGACCGGGGGTGGCGATGTGGAATGGCCGCGAAGAGGTGCGCGCGGGTTCGAGCGGACGACCGCTCGAATAGGCACCCGGGCAGCGGAACGCGGCCAGTTGTTCCTGCAGCCGGTCATCCCCGGTGAGAGAAGCCTGCATTTCCAGAAGGTTGCATTTCAACTCGAAATGCGGCGCATTGGCACCGTGGGTCTGCAGACTCACGATCCAGCGCGTCCGCCAGTCGATGTAGTAAAAACTGACGATGAGGACGACAGTCGTTGGCGCCAGCACCGCGAAGATAGGCAACACTTTTGCCGCCATGTGGCTGAGCCGGTCGAACCATTTCGCTCGTTCCGGTTCCGGACGCTGCTGCGCCGGCTCCGTTTCCGGCTCCCGCCCCCCCGGCGCGGGCGGTTCGGGAAACCAGTAGCGCATCGTGGCGGTCGCCAGCACCGGATCCTCGGATTGGACCTCGGGTCGGCGAAGGTCTACGCGGGTCAGTTTCGTGGCGCTAGTGGTCGCCAAGGCGGGGGCATCCCCAAGGGCGGCGATCGCCCCCGGCTCGATCATGTGGATTTTCAGGTCGCCGTTGGACATGGGCACCACTCCCTTCGGGGCCGCTTGGCTGCCAATCAACCCGACTCGCCCCCGAGACACGAATGATCTATGTTACGTATGATTTAAGTAAAAAAGCAACATTAAAGTTGCGAATGAGTACGTACTGAAGCTGAATGATGGTAAATCCATTATTTTTGACAAATTCTGTCTCTCATGGCCCCTGTTTCGGCTTGATATTCCAAGGATATAGACGGTCCTTACGCAAATTTGCGGGGCGCGCTGCGGAGACCCGTCCCGAAAGCACACCTGCTCCGGGTCAGCCTCAGGCTGTGAGACTGCACATCAGACCTCTCCACCCTATTGTTCGTATTCTTTCCTCATTCGAGGTCTCAAATGCAGCCATCGTAAGTCCCGGCGCCGCATCCACAGGCAAGCGACACGCGCAATTTTGGCAAGAGGGGGTAAATTCGGCTCGCATTGCGTGGGACACAGCATCGCGCGCCGGCCCGACTCACGCGGGGACCCGGCAGGTCCGTGCAAATGCATGCTGGCCGGCAGGGCGCCACCAGGCCACCGCACCGGATTCGGCGCGGCAGCTCGCCCGATGTGTGGAAGAAACTCGGGGGCGGGTCAGGCCGCCTGGTACATGTATTTCAAACGGTTGCGTTCGGCCTCGTGCTTGGAGGGGAATATCTCCGACAGCGCCGGCAGGTCCGGCTCCTTGCTGCGGGCGAAGCGCTGCTGGAGCGCCTTGAGCAGCACCGGGTCGAGGTCATTCAGCGTCGGCCGGTCGAGGCATTCCATACCCCGCTGCAGCCACGGCCCGTAGGTTCTGAGCAGGAATGCATAAGGGTCGCCGTCCTTGCGAACGCCGCGGTAGGTATGCCGCGGCGCGGTTTCCAGCAGCGGCACGCCTTCCGGCCCGTGGGCGGCGGCGGCCCTGTCGTTAGCGTTCGTGCCGACAAGCTCCGAGATCACAGTTCCGAGCTGCGACAGCAGATCACCGTTCGTGCCGCTCAGCCGCGCCGTGTTCACCGCGCTGATGATGATGTTGAGGGTTCGCATTTCATCGTCGGTCAACCGCATGGTGCTCAGGGTGCTTAACATGATGTTGAGCTCGCGCAGCACCGAGGCACTCATATGCATCATTTCGACGGTCGAAATGAGGCGGCTGACCTCGTTACCGATATCTTGGCCAAAGCTCATCAGGTCTTCGACGGCCCGCAGCGCCCGGTCCCGATCCCGGTTGCGCGTTAGCCCCTCGTCCCGATCCGCATCCGCGCCTACCTCGCCCTCCCTCGTTTCCTGCGTTTTGGCCGATGGCACGGCAAGGTCTGGATTCGGCATGTCGGTCCTCTCGCGATAGAATCATTCACCCCGGCGTGGCGTATTCCGCCCCAAGGATTCGAAGAACGAGACCTTAATGCTCCCTTGAGCTCGCTTTGGCAATGGCTCATCTCCTTTTGAGCTCCTTTTCGCGCAAAGCGTAGCCGTGTAACGAGCGCAATGCGCCGTGTTTCACCACATCCTGGAACGATCGCGAAGACTTCCCGTCCCAGGGCTGGTGCGCCATGAACAGCCGGTTATCTTGGATCGCCCATGAAATCCATGCCTGGGAGTTCTTCTGCTCCGGGTTGACTTCCACACTGTTGTCGTCGGGGCGTTTCGCCGTGGTCACCGAGAATGTGGGGAAGCCGAAGGGGGAAAAGGTCTCAATCCCGAGCAGGCCTCTGTTGATCTTGTTGATCGCCGTATGCGGATCGATGCGGCCTTCTTTCGTTAAGTAATGTTCCTTGAACAGGTCCGAGACCTTTTCCTGCGCCAGTACCCAGAGATAGCGGTCGAAGAGCTGGTAGTTCTTGTGCCGGTGGTCGGTCGCGAACTTGAAGTATGCCTGCCAGTAGCGCTCATCGGTGAAGGTCAGATCGCGCGGCGGGGCATAGGCACCGTGGATCGAGACTCCCCAGACCGCCCCCCGCATCTTAATCGGCACAAGGATGGCGACCAGACGTTCGGGATCGAAGGGTTTGCCCTTATCGCCCCATCCCACCGTTTCGCTCAGCATGTAGTAGAAGATCGCGACCCGGAGCGCGTCGTGGCGCAGGGGCTCGGGAATATCCTCCCAGTTCTGGATATCCAGGTCGTCGAGGTCGCCCAGGCGGTCGAGCCCGCCGCCCTGGAACAGCGGGTTGGTGTGGATCAGGCCGGTGTGGTAGACTGGGTCGACAAGGCTCCGGGCCTCGCTCCCGACCCAGGAGGCGAGGATATTGATGCATTTTCCAAGACCACCCTTGGCTTTGATTATCCGCCAGAATTCCTGGTCGATCACGGCGAGGACCTTGGGATTGGCAAAGCTCTCGCCGCCGGTATCGACGATGTTGCGAAACAGCCGCCGCGACCTGTTCGGGCCTTCGAAGGCCTTGGCAAAATCGCTCGCCCTGCTATCGCCGGCCTCGCATCCGGCCGCTTTGAGCGTATTGAGCACAGTGGAAAAAGTGTGCCTGATCTGGTGTGGAACCAGAATGGAGGTGTCGTAGAGGTAGCCGCTGCCGTCGATGTCGTGCCGGTAATCTCCGGGCTTGCGGCAGAACACCCGGAAGGCCACGAACATGTTTGGTAGCGTTTGCAGGCTCTTGGGCTTCTGGCAGTCCGCAGTACGCATCATTTTCGAGGCCAGATCGATCCCGGCAGTGCTGTTTAGGAGCACCGAGCCGAAGGTACGTTCGAGTTCCGTCTTCCACGTATCGGCCTCGCCGCGTCCAGCGCGCCCGCCGATCGCTTCCAAAACGCGTTCCAGTTCCGCGTTGCGTTGCGCCCAAGTCTTCTGCTCGTTTTGGAGCCGTTCGAGAGATGTCTTCAGGTATGAGCCGGCGCCATGCACGAACTCCTGCCCGAATACGTCCCACTTGAACTGAAAGAAATAGTCCGCGCAGCTTGCGATGTAGCGCTCCGGCGTGTCGATCAACGGGGGATCCGCCCGAAACGCCGCATCGTCCCTGGTCCAGACTGGAAAGACCGACATAGAAGCCGGAACCAGGCGAAAGCTCGAGGATTTCGTTTCCATGTGGAAGACCGCTACATGGTACGCCGGATTGTCAAGGACGTGCGGGAAGAGCCGGAAAACGTTCTGGTTCGGCCCCGGTTCGGTGCAGGGCTTCAGATTCTCCAGAGTCTCGACGAAAGCCGCCTCGTGACGCTTGTCCGAGCAGAAATGGACCACTAGCGAGAGGGAGCCGTTCGGGTTTTGCCGGAAGACCGCGAAATTCAGGGGATATTGAGCCAGCGCTATGAAGCTGTTCAGCACCTCTTCGAAATAGAAATCGGTTGCGCTCTTTGCGGCGAAGAACGATTTCAGCGCCTCGGCCCGCGCGTAGTGCGCCCGGGTTTCGATGACGTGGGGCTTGATCGAGGTGCCGACGATATCTTTCTGCCAGGCGACATTGTTTCGCCCCCACCCATCCGTCTGTGTCATTCCAGCCCCTATACAACATCACGGGATGATAGAAGAAACTCCCGAATATCCGCAATAGCCGTTTTGGTTGCCCTGCGGCCGAATGTCTCTTCCCGCACGGGTGCCGGCATGGAGCGGGCGCCCGGCGGGTTGCCTCCGTCCCACAGAATGCGCAAGACGCGCGAGAGAGGCGTGCCACGGCCCGTCCGTGCAGCCGCTGGTGCCCGCAGTGGGACTCGAACCCACACGGCCGAAGCCTGGGGATTTTGAGTCCTAACATAACCATGGTAAGTAGCTTTCTTGGCTTACTTTTTCGCAACCCGTTTCATAAATGTGTAAGTACTTGTGCAATACCGGTATCCTATGAGCCCAGTCCGGCAACCACCCATCGATCCAGACCGATCTTGACCCTTCCCAGGGGGTACGAACCCCGTGCCTCATAGGAAGTACCCCCTGCTGAACGCGCTAAACGCTTATCAGCGCAGGGCCTTTTCGCCCCTCGACAGTCGGTGGCGACGGGTTGGGTGCGCCGGGGAACCCCGGCGCACCCAACGACTCCGCGAAACGCGGAAAACCAAAAGAAGGGTCTCCAGCTGGAGACCTCACCGTTTCCTCTCTGCCCTGGGTGCGGGCTATCGCCCGCACCTGGGCAGCTCGGCAACGAGGCCCTGTACGCACGAAGGTGGTCAAAAACGGCCACATTTTCATGAGAGCTCGGTTTTACGCTTGATGCGGTCGATTGTAGCGACGCCGACGTTGAAGTGGCGGTCGATGGCCCGGATGGGCTGACCGTCTTTGAGCATGGCTCTGACCTGATCTTGTTGATGTGGTGTCAGCTTCAGCTTGCGTCCGAACTTCACGCCCCGCTTTTTGGCGGAGGCCCGCCCTTCCTCGGTACGCTCATTGATGATGTTGCGTTCAAGCTCAGAAAGTCCAGCAAAAACAGTGAGTAGGAACTTTCCGGCGTTGTTGCATGGATCCTACGGTTTCTGTTAGGAGGCCGTTTCCCTGATCGATTGGATAGCGTTGATGCCGCATAAATTCAATGACGGCCGCCGGCACAAGTTCGAGAAGAAGCGGTACCGCATTACGAACTGGGCTGGCTATAACGAAAGCCTGCGTCGGCGGGGCGATGTAACAATTTGGCTAAGCCCCGAGGTTGAAGCTGCATGGCGTGCAGAGCGCCGCAAGACACGGGGTGGCCAGCCAGTTTATTCTGACCTGTCTATTGTGACCTGCCTGACACTTGGCATCGTTTACAACCAGCCGCTGCGCCAGACCGAAGGGTTTGTAGGCAGCCTTGTGAAGCTCATGGGGCTGGATTTGCTGGTGCCCGACTACTCGACCCTGTCACGTCGCGGGGCCGGTTTGATCTTGCCGATGAAAGCGCGCGCGTCGACGGATGGCCCGATTCATCTTGTCGTAGATAGCACGGGCCTGAAGATATTTGGCGAAGGCGAGTGGCTGGAAAACAAGCACAAAACAAAGGCCAAACGCAAATCCTGGCGCAAGCTGCATCTTGGGCTGGACCTTGTCACCGGCGAAATTGCCTGCTCTGAACTGACCACCGATGATGTGGGTGATCCGACCGCCTTGCCAGAGCTTCTGGATCAGATTGACGGGGACGTGACACGCTTCATCGCCGACGGCGCCTATGACGGCGACCCGACCAGCGACTTGCTCGTGAAGCTGTTTGGGGTTGATGTCGAGATCACTATTCCGCCTCCCAAGACTGCAGTTCTCAGCGCCGAGGCTGTGGGCAATCCAACGCTGCGCGACCAGCGCATTGCCGCAATACGCACAGGCGGGCGTATGGCCTGGCAGGTGAGCAGCGGATACAATCAGCGCAGCCGCGGTGAAACACAAATGGGTCGCTGGAAGATAGTCATCGGCCCCAAACTGAAAGCGCGCAGCTTTCCCAACCAGAAAACAGAAGCCAAGATCGGCACCCACATTCTGAACAAGATGACCGAACTTGGCCGTGCCAAGTTCGAAGTCGTCGCTTGACCAAATGAGCGGGTAAGGGCAAACTCAAACCATCATAGGTCCGTGCAACAAGGCCATGCCGCTGGATCCGAGTTGAACTGGATGGCCGGTGCCATGCTCGACATCGTCGGTGTGCTTCTGCTCTCGATCCTCGGCGGGTTGGCCGCCTTCATCCTCGTGGCTTCCCGCCTGATGATCGCGCTCCTGATCGGGATCGCTCCGGTGATGATCTTCCTGACCCTGTTCGAGGTGACCAAGGATTACTTTGCGCGCTGGCTCTCCGCGCTGATCTCGTTTGCGCTCTATCCCATCGTCATCGCGGGAGTCTTCGCGACGATCACCGGGGTTGCATCGGCTCTCATCGGCGAGCTTGGCGATCCTGAAGGCGCCTCCAACATCGGCGCGCTCATACCCTTCTTTATGATGGTCCTCATGGCCAAGGGCTTTATCATCGCAACACCCTTCATCGTCCGCGCGATCTCCGGCAACATCATGATGCCCGCCCTCTCCGGCGGTCTCGGCGGCGGATACAGCTTCGCCCGCGCCGCCATGGGAAGCCAGCAAGCCTACAACCGCTACCTGATCGGCGGGGCCAGTGGCGCAGAATACGCAGCCATCCGGGCGCGGCAGTTCTTTGGCGTGCAGCAAATGCCCGTGAGGCAAGGCATGGGGCAGACAGGCTCAGTTGGTGGGCCAAGCGCGCCAGGAACGGGGTCGCAGATGCTGGCACAGCTGGCGAGACTGGGACGGCTTGGGCGACGGTGACGGCCCTTTGCCGACGTTCAGCCTGTCGAACTGACGTCACCGAAGCGGTCATTCAGCAATCGTGGTAGGCACCTATGATGCTTGCGGTTTTCATAGAGTAATACCAATCAGCATTGATCAGAACTCTTGAGCCCAGTCGCGGGTTCCAATGGAGGTGATTGTGTCGGGCATGCTGACCAATTTGTTCCAAGCCTTGCAGCAATGATCTACGATGTCTTCATAGGTTTCGAAGATGAGGTTTGATAGCCAGTTGTCTCGCATGAATTGCCAGATGTTTTCGACTGGATTGAGTTCTGGGCATTTTGCGGGGATCGGGATGATGGTGATGTTGTCCGGAATGACCAGCTTGTCAGTCATGTGCCATGCGGCTTGATCCACGAGCACAGCCCCATGTGCTTTGGGTGCGACAGTTTGGGAGATTTCAGCAAGATGCAGGGCCATCGCTTCGGTATTGCACGCTGGCAGCACAAGACCTGCAGCTTTCCCGAGGGCTGGGCAAATCGCTCCAAAGATGTAGCTTGAACTCGTGCGCTGATCATGTGGGGCGGAAGGTCGCGTACCGCGCTTCGCCCATCGGCGCGTGATCTTGTTTTTCTGGCCGACACGCGCTTCATCTTGGAACCAGACTTCGATCACAGTGCCTTGCAGGAGCCGTGCGCGGAGCTTTGCTACTGCGGCTGCAAACCCTTTTTTTTAAAGTCCTCCAGTGCGGCTGTATCTTGCGCGTGATGGCGCGGGCGTGCTGTGAGTTTGACATAACCAAGCGCCCTGAGTTCCCGGCTTATCGACGTCTCGTGAAGTGAAATCCCAAATGTGTCTGCAATCCATTTCCTCAGATCACTCAGGCGCCAGCGGACGACCCCATGGACCGATAAGGTCGGACCGCTCTCAACAATTGCAGCAAGCGCCCTGCGCTGCTCATCGTTAAGCTTAGACTGCTGACCAGGAGCTTTGCCGTTGATCAAGCCGTCAGGCCCGCGGGCATTAAACCGCTCCACCCAGTCACGGACAATTTGTAGGCCAACACCACCAATCCGAGCAGCATCGCTGCGCCGACCGCCATCATAGATCTCCGCCAGCGCCAAAAGCCTGCGGGCTTGGTTGGCATCCTTTGTCTTTCGCGCAAGTTCTCTCAACTTCATGCCGTCGTAGTCTGTCCGTAACGCGAGCGCTGCGCCCATAGAGAGGCCCTCCCCAGAAAATCTGACGCCATTGAGTCAGATCTTCATAGATTTGGGAATCCCAAAACCCTCAGAAGAGTCAGATTTCGCGAGACTTGGTATAACTCGCCCGCCAGGGGCTGCACAACAAGACCGTCAGTCGCGCTCTTTCAATCCTTCCTCGCAGACCTGCGGGAGTTTGGCCTCCTCAATCTCGGCACGGGTCATCAGCTTCAGGTCAGCCCGATAGAAGGATGGACACGTATCGATCCAGCCACGCCAGGTCAGATCCATCCGTCGGGTTTCATCGCGGAAATCCAGATGGACCCCGTCCAAGATGGTATGGTTGCCGCCCTTCCCCGAGAGGCATCAAAGTGCCAACATGAGTGGTGTTATAGACCACAGAAATAGAGAAGGACGGCGAGATGTACGATACAATGATCGGGGTAGATTTGGCAAAGCGAGTTTTTCATCTGCACGTCGCGTCGATGACAGGGCATGTGAGAGATCGCAAGAAGCTGACGCCATTGCAGTTTCGGCGCTACATGGCGGACGCGCCGAATTGCGTTGTGGTCTTTGAAGCCTGTGGGAGCGCGCATTACTGGGCGCGGCAAATGATGGAGCTGGGCCACGAGGCGCGGATCATCCCGGCGCAGTACGTAAAGCCGTTTGTAAAACGCCATAAAAATGACCGGAATGACGCAGAGGCGATCGTGGTGGCGGCGCAGCGTCCCGAGATGCACTTCACGACGGTGAAGAGTGAACAGCAGCAGGCACGCGCGGTCGTATTTCGGGCGCGCGAACGACTTGTAAATCAGCGCACTGAGCTGGTGAACGCTTTGCGCTCAACGCTCTATGAATACGGGCACACATTCCCTGTGGGATTTGGCCATGTGAAACGGATCGCCGAACTGTTGGAGGCGCCTGAGTGCGACCTTCCTGCTCTTGTCGTAACGGAGTGCCAGGACCTGCTGGCGCAAATTGCTGAGAAGACAGAACGCATCACAGCGAAGGACAAGTTGATCAGGCAACTCGCGAAAGAAAGCGCCGTGGCGCGGCGTCTGCAAACGATGCCAGGGGTCGGCCCGATGACTGCGCTGGCGATGGAGGCGTTTGCGCCGGATATGGCGCAGTTCTCCTGCGGGCGGGATTTCGCGGCCTGGCTGGGGTTGGTGCCTTTGCAAAAATCAACTGGTGGCAAGAGCAGATTGGGCAAGTTATCCAAGATGGGCCAGGTCGATATCCGACGGCTTCTGATCATCGGGGCGATGTCGCGGATCATTGGTCGGGCGCGTCATACGATTCCAGATGACAGCTGGCTCGGCCGGAAAGTGGCCATGAAGCCGAAGATGCTGGTGGGCATCACGCTGGCGAACAAGATGGCTCGCCAGATTTGGGCGATGCTGACGAAGAATGAGGATTACAGAGATCCGGCGCTGGTGGGCGCGGCATGAGTGTCATGTCTTAACCTGCAAGCGTCGGTGCCAAGGGGAGTGTGAGAGTGCAATGACCTGAATGGGCGCAACGATCGAATAGATCTGGATTGGGAAAACCATAGTTGAACTTTGCGCCAAAAGCGCTTCCCCAAGATTTGGACCCTATCCGCTGATCACCATACCGGCCGCGGCTTCTGGAAACGCCGCTCAGAATAGGCCTGAAAGAAGCACGCAATCGATCACACGCTCAGAAACGGTCAAAAGACTCTTGCATCACGGGCGGCAACCAAAGAAGTTCAACGCGACCTCGACCTCGCGGCCATCGGTATAGCTGAAGCGCGCGACAGGCACCTCGGCGGGCAGGACAATGTGTTCCCGCCCCGCGGGGCTGAGGTTTTCCAGTTCCAGCAGCGCGCCACCCGACAAATGGCCGGGCAAGATCAGATAGGGATGGGCGCAATTGTAAAAGCGGTAGTCAAAGTCAGCCGGCAACCGCGGGTGGGTCTTGTCCTTCCACGCATCGTCATAGGTTCCGGCATGGTTCTGCCGCGCGGCCCACCAGGGGGCCATCGGGCCAAGCCCGGCTGGCCGGGGCGGCCGGGCGAAATCGTCATGCAGGGGATCGCGGCTGTTGAAGAGACGCGGGGCAGGAAAGTCCCGGTTCCTCGGGGTGACATCCGGATCAATCAGGCCCGGGCCGATGGGGTTGCGCGGATCGACCGTCCCCTCCGGATCGCCGATGATCCGCCCGCCGCTGGCCAGAGTGTAACAAACCGGAACGACATCTACCGGTTCCGGCTCGGACAGGATCCAGCTGTCTTGCACAGCGCGCCACTGGCGCGGTCCGGTCGCGCAAATCTCCACCCGACGCCCTGCGATGCTCAGGGCCGCAGAGATCGAGGCCAAGGGCTGCCCCTGTGGGGCATGGGCCGAACCGAGGAATGTGACATCCGTTCCGGGCTTGAAGGGCACCAGATCGGACAGCCGCACCAGAGGTGACTTCTGCGGATCACCCGCGAATTCATCGGCCAGAACGATCTGCTGGGTCTCGGCCAGTTCCAGCGCGCCACCCGGCCCGACCAGAAAGCTGCCCCGCACCGCAACCACCGCCATCGTCGGCCCGTCGCGGTGCCATTGTTCAAAGCCGATCGCGGAAAAGGGGGTGGCGTTGTCGGTCAGCATCAGACAAACGGGCTTTCGAAACGGTCCCAGGTCGTGCCGTCGAACCGGTTCAGCGCCTTTGCCTCCAGCGCCCAGAGAACTCCGTCTGCCACGTCCACCTGCCAGACCGGGACGGGATCGGCGGCGCCGGGCACCAATACCCTGGTCAATTGGCCATCTGTCAGCTTGTAAAGCCCGCCGGTCTTTTCCGACACATCGGCGATATAAAGGTCAGGGCCGAGGAAGGCCATTTTATAGGGATAGAACCGGCTTTCCGGCATCTGAAGCACAGGTGCAAAGCCCCGATTCCTGTCGCCCGCAAGAATGACCGATCCGCCCCTTGCACCGCAGACATAGACCGTGCCATCGGACGCGATGCGCGCGCTGGTCAGCGGGTTTTTCACACCGCTGTCGAGCTTGCTGATGCGCTGGCCGTCGAAATGCAGCATCCGACCATCGGGCCCGGCGAGATACAAGTTGTCATGCCCGGTGCCGGTGATCGTGTAGAAGGTGGCGGTGTATTCGTCATATATGTCGGAGATCCTAAGCTCCTCTTCGAACGGGAGATCTCTGAAAGAGATGTCTGGAGACAGCCCCCCGAGTTTTCTCTGTAGCTTGCTTATCGACATTGAAAACGCATCAGCCTTGAAGAATTCAGGGTCGAGGACGGTCCAGCCGGTGTCTGCGTCACGCCAGAAGAAATGACCGCCATCTCCGATGGCATAAAGCCGGTTGTTGATTACACCAATCGCGGCTCCACGGCTTCTTGCGTCCGGATAAGGCTGTTCCAGCCGAATGGGAAGATCATCGAATAGAACACCGCCAAGGCGATTAATCGCAGCAGCCTGAGGGCGCCCCCCGGGGCTCCACGCTGCGATATCCTCGCCGTGATCCTTTCCATCACTCACATGCCGCCACATGCCAGTCTTGCGATCAAAGGTATCAAAGCTGAAATCCCCGCCCGGCTCTGCCGGATGCCCGCGGCCATCGAAGGTTGCCAAAGTGGCGAAGCTGTCCGCGCTCAGCGCCGCCCCGGTGTAAAAGCTCAGCTTTTTCTTCTTTCTCATCTCATTTTCCTTTCGGCAGCATTACAATCGGTGCCCGGCTTGCAACAAATCTCTCGTTCCCTGTGGCAACGTCCGGTAGTCTATCACCGCGCGCAAGGCTTGATTGCCCGGCATACCAGCAAACTGCGCATCAATCGCGGCCGTTGCTGCAGGCAAGCAGTCTCGCTTGGCAGCTTTGATGCCGGCAAGCGAGGCTTTGCGAACATCTTCCCAAGTCGCCGTTCCGGGGAGGGCGGTGTTTGCTAGACCGGCTTCGGCTATCGCCAGATCAGTAACCCTATGCGCGGCATAGTGCTCTCCAGTACGATCCGTTGCGCGCGCATGCCCAGTCAAACAAATCGCCATCCCTTGCGCAAGTGTTGGCGCATTGGGCAGGCGGGTTGGATCGAGCGCAGAGAGGGCTGGGCGGGGCCCGGCGCGCAAGGTGAAATCAGGCACGATATGATGCGCCTGCCCTCCGCGTGCCGCGCATTTGCGCGACATTCGCGAATAGGGGCCAACTTCGCAGGGGTCATCCTTTTTGCGTTCCGTAATTTGCGGACCGGGCCCTGGCACCACTGGTGGTCCGGGTGGTCCAGGCTTTTTCTCAGGTTCTGGCTTCGGCCTAGCAAGAAGCTCATCCAGCTGCCGCTTGGCTTCTGCTTGTGCTTCTGGTGATGGAAGGCCCTGAAACTCCAGCTGTTGTTGCAACAAACCTTCGGCAATCTGCCGCGATTGTTCCAGCCCAAGCGCATCGCCGAGGTGGCGTTGCATCTGCGCCATTCCCTGCTGAAGGGCGAGCCCGGAAAGGCCCAATGACTCTGCCACGCTTGTCGCCCAGTTAAGCTGCCCGGTCGAAAGCCATTGAAACGGGTCTGCAAGATCAGAATTTTGGCCCGCAGGATTCGGGATCAGGGTCATGCCTATTGCACCGGTCAAACGACCCGCCAAGCTTGAAAGCCGACCGATACTTGGTGTCCGCGCTATACGATTATAGTTACTTATTGCATCGCGAATTTCAGCAATGGAAGGGTAGGGAATCCTGGCAGGACGAGGAATTGCGGCATCAACCATGCGCATCACCATCTTCCGGCAAGCTGCCTTGTTCGGAGGATTGTTTCAAAAACAACGCGACGGCAGGCGTGGCCTCAAAAGTTTCGGTGTTCAGAACATAGGTCAGTTTGCCGACGGTATTCTTGTTGTTCATGTACCATTCATCACCATTCATAATTGCGGGTTTCCCCTGGATATTGACGGATGAGGAATGCCCTTTGGGGTGGCAAGCCGCGCCCACGGTGCCCGAGACTACCCCCCCCGACGTTCCCGGCCCGTCGCCCTTGGTCGCGGTCACGACCGACCCCATGTTATGCGCGCGCTTGCCGGTCATGCGCACGGTTGCGGCGGTATTGGCGTCGTCTGACTGATAGGCGAAGACCGAATAGGGCACCGGAACCGTGCTGCTGCCAACCGGCGTCAGGCAGACATCGGGCGACAGCGAGATGATGATCCCGTCGCCAATATCGCGGCTACCTTCCTTGGGGGTGCTCATCGTTGTGCCCTCAGTTCAGATCAATGATTTTGCCGTTGATCTGGACATGGCCAGAGGCGGCAAAGTTGAACTTGGTGCCGATGATCGTGACATTGCCGTCGCTATCCATCACGAACTTGGATTTGCCGACGTTGATGATGAACTCCTTGCCGACATGCACGGTCATCGTGTGGCCCACACTGGTGTTCTTGTAGGCGCCGATCTGCTCGGTGCGCGCAAGGCCGATGGTGTCCGAGACGAGCTTCTCGACCATGGTTGTCTTGATGCCCGACATCGGCATGACCGAAGACAGCAGGGATCCAAGGGTCGACCCGGCAGAGCTTTGCGCCGCCCCGGCTTCGCGCCGGTTCCCGCCCGCCCCGGAGAATCCGGCATTGCCGCCCAGCGTGGCGACTTCGGCGGCGGCCCCTGCTGCGGCCAGAGCCCCGACGAACTTCGAGATGATCGGATTACCGACCGCTTCTGACCCAGCCAATGCGTCCTGACCACCGGCCGCCGCCACCGCGCCCAGCAGGCCGAACAGGCCCAGGGGGCCGCCGCCGACCGACAGGTTCATACTGCCGCCGATCTTCTCCTGATGATTGCTTCCTACTTCGATGGCTTTATTGCTGCCGACGCTTTCGATCTGATCATTGTCGATACGTTTCATTCGGTTGTTGAGAACCTTCAGCGTCTGGTCTTTTTGCGCGTGCAGGGCGATGTTTTCGCGCCCGGCCTCATCCTCGAAGCTGAGCTCGTTGAATCCGCTGCCTTTATGGGTATCGGAGCGGATCACCATTTTGGTCTTGTGTTCGGGCAGTTTGTAAGGAGGGCGGTTGCGGGCGTTGTAGGTACGGCCGGTGATGATGGGTTGGTCGGCATCCCCGTCGAAGAAATCCACGATGACTTCCTGGCCAATGCGCGGGATGGCCATATGGCCCCAGCCGCCTCCGCCCCAGTTCTGGCTGACGCGGATCCAGCAGCTGGAGTGCTCGTCGGCAGGTGTGTGGCGATTCCATTCGAATTGGACCTTCACGCGGCCAAAATTGTCACAATAAATCTCTTCTCCGGGGGGGCCGGTGACCACGGCCATTTGCGGCCCGTCCACCACCGGTTTGCGCGGCACTGCGGGGCGATAGGGCAGATGTCCGGGCTTGGTGACGAAGCTGGCGGAATAGGTCGTGGGCGCGTCGCCTGCGTCTTCTTCCAGCGCGGCGGATTGCTGGCCCGAATGCGACACGGCCAGCAGCCGGTGGCGGCTATTGGCGCGCGGGTCAGTATGGGCGGCCAGCGTCATCTGGAAGGCTGCGTTCAAATGCAGGCAATTCGTCTCACCCGCGCCAGTGGTGGCATCGACCCGCTCAGCCTCGATCCTGTGGCGGGTGAAGCGGTTGCCCACGCTGGCGGGGTCTTTGTAGCGGCCCGGATAGGCGAAATGCTCGTAGCGCCCTTTCAGCCCGTCCAGCCGCTCGCCCACGGCCAGCGTGCCCATCCCGGCGGGGGGGTTGTGGAACGTGTAATCCTCCATCGCATAATGCGAGGCGCGCAGCCGCTCGGTCTGACTGAAGCGGCTGACCCAGACCCCGCGCGACTGCCCGCCGGGATTGGCATTATAGGCCAGCACCGGATCGGCGATCATCGGCATGGCCAGCGGCGCATCGGTCACGATCAGCTTATGGCCGTCGGGCGAATGGGCGAAGGCGTAGAAAATCCCTTCCTCGGCCAGAATGCGCTCCAGGAACGCGCGGTTGGTCTCGCCCGCCTGGGTCAGATATTCGCGCGGCAGATAGGTCTCAGCCAGCCGCCAATCCACATCCGTGACGCCCTGTTCGGACAGCAATTGCGCGGCCACTTCGGGCACGGTCATATCCTGCCAGATGCGCCAATCCGAGCCATGATCGAGCCGCGACAGGCTCGGGCGCAGCACCAGCGTATAAAAGGTGCGCCGGTACCCGCTATCGCCGCGCATGGCATCTGTGACAATCCCGTGGAAATGACGCGGGGCCTGGTATTTGCTATACAATCCCAGACAGGCCGGCGCATCCAGCAGGGCTGCCAGATCGATATCAGGGTCCAATGAGGCCAGATCCACAACGATCTCGAAGGGCGTGTTGATCGCCTCTTGCACCGAGAACCCCACAACCGTGAACCGCCCCGCCGCCGCTTCAAACCCGAAGGCCAGATCCTGATCCTGATCCAGAAACCGCTGCGCAAGGCTGGAAAGCTGCTCAAATAAGCTCATGAAATCTCCTCTATGCTGTCAATTTTAGCCGTCCGCGCCATCTGGGCTGACGAGTAATCAGGGGGCTCTGCAAAGGCCAGTGCCAGGCCGGAAGCGCCCGCACCTTCAGGCGCCATTTACGGTCCGCCGGAAATTGGAATTCCAACGCATGATCCTGTGTCACCGAGGCAGAAATTTTCGGCGGCGTCCCGGCGAGGGGCTGTGAAATGTCAATCTGCTCTTGCAGCCTGCTCTCACCAATCAATAACAGGCTCAGCTGCTCTTCGTGCAACACACCATGGGTGACGAAGGCCAGATATTCCTGCGCGTTGCCCAGCTGCCAAACTTGGTCGATGTAGCGTCCCGTTATGGGCAGATCGATGGCGGTCATCGTGCTGCGCAGGATCGCGGGCGTATCCTCATCCCCATCTGACTGATCCAGCCAGAAATTCGGCGTAACATCGCGCATCAAAACATCGCCCCCACGCCAAAGGCCGCGAGAGCTCCGCCCACAAACGCCCCGACAGTCACGCAAAGCGGCGCGCCCGGGCCACATAACAGCCCCGCCGCCGCGCCACCGGCGACCCCGCCGCCAATGCCAGCTCCCAAGAGCGCCCCTTCGCGCAGCGCGGCCTTTCCGGGGGCATCATCCACAACAACAGTATAGACCGAGATCGCCAGAGACACCACAATCACACCGCGACCGATCTGTGACCAGCGCGCGAGCATGGCGTTGACCTGCGGATTGGCACGACCCGCCGCTGCAACAATCTCGGCATGGACACGCGCCTGCTGTGCGGCATCAAGGCTTGTGAAGGATGCGCCCCGACCAAACAGGCGTTCACTATACCGCGCCAGCAATGTTTCGCGGGTCAGACCGTTACGCTTCATATATTCGGCCAAAGCCCGCCCGACAGGCGAGGTGCGCCCGCGCATCAACGACATGACATCATTACGCAGGGCTTGCGCCCGCTGCGCTGCTGCCTGCCAGCTCAATCGCCCTGCGATGGCGTCTTGCTCCAATGCGCGGGCAAGGCGTGTCACCTCTTGCTGATAAAGCCGCCGGACATGCGCATCGTTGACGGTCATGGCTGCCACGCCTGTGAAATCCGCACGCAGCGCCTCGATCACCCTGTCAAAGGCGTGGCGGTCATCGCGCGCACAGCTTGTTAAAGGGAGGGCACACCACAGAGATGTCATTTGCGGCCGCCTGTACGGTCGCGGTTATCCTGACGTTTGGGACGGAACGGGTTTGAGAAGCGAGCGTAGATGCGGGTTACGTATTTAAGGATATCTTCGGGCAGCCAGTATCGGGCGGGGCGGGCGTTGCGTTTGGTGGCGGCTACGGCAAGGGTCTCGGGGCGGGCGGCTTCAACGGGGCTTAACGCCTCGGGCTCGATCAGAGAGAACACCCCCTCACGCGCGACCACCGGATCAGGCTTGCGCCGCTCGGGGCTGCGGTCATCTGTGATCTCGAGTTTGAACATGGCGCGCTTCCAAATGCAGACGGGCCCGCAATATCCCATCTGGCAGGGATTGGGGCCGGTTTAAGTAAGATAATCCTTCAGCCCTGCCTGAAATACGGACAGGGCTGAAGGGGTACCCAGCCGCCCGTGTAATCGGGCGGCACTCGTTACAGACACTTTTGTGCCCCCGAGGCCGCGCAGTTGGGCTGCATGCCCGCGCGTGGCCCCGGGGCTAATGGATCAGGCCTGGATCGGATTGCGCCAGTCATCAGAGCCGGATGTGCCCGCGACCACATGATCCCACATGATCTTGCGGTAGGTCATCTTGACCTGCACAAGCTGGGTGTAATCCTTGGAGGTCATGTCCTTGCAATGTGGCATGTCGCAATTGATATCGACGATCAAAGCCTCTTCCAGCGCGGTGGTGAAGAAATGCACCTGCTCGGATGCCTGGGTGCGGTACCATTTCAGCTCGACCTTGGTGAGCAATTCGCCGGTGACCAGCGCGTTGTACAAAAGCGGCACCGATTTGTTCAGCGTGCAAGTAAAGGTAAAGGGCTGGTGGATGCGGGTGCCCGTGGGTGAGCCCGACTGCGGGTCGCGCGGTGTGATCACCGCATGTGAGAACGCCTGCACCATGATCTCGTCTTCATGGCCTGCTTGCCATTCATTGGTGATGGAATCAAATGTGGTCGCCCCTTGGGTGATCAGGCCCTGGGTTTCGCCTTCAATGGTCAGATACGCCGGCATTGGCATGGGAAGTCTCCTTATAAACACGCTACATCAGTCGCATCGCGGGTTTGGATGCACGCTGAGCCAAAACGGTCGTGCAGAAGTTTGAGCAAAATCAACAAAAATCTTCAAAAAAATGCACATCCTGTAAGCGGCTGTAATAAAACGATATTGCAAAACTTTCGACCGCTTGGTCGGGCGAAAATCCGCCCGATTTTGACCCCTCCGGGCGGATTTCCGCCCGCAGGTATTATGCTACCCCAAAAAACAGCCCAAAAAGGCGGTAGTTTAGCCATTGAACTATAGGGGGAATAGCACGAACACCGCTAGGTGATTCGAATCACTTCTAACAACTCTGCCTGGCGCACACATACCCCCGCCTCACAACAACCTGTCACGTTTGTGCCAATTCCTTAAGCTTTTTGCCGACTTCTGAGGCAAGCTCGCTGTCCCAGCTTGCGAGGGTCGGATCAGACAATACCTCCCCGATCTCGCCAAGCAAAAGTATGGCATGATTACGCAAACCAGACTTGGCGAGCTCCATTGCCAGATTCAGCTTGGCCAAAGCGCGGGCACGACCCAAACTCCTCTGCGGCAAGACATCCTCCAATATTGCTATCTTGCTCTCGAGGTCAGGCTCTCGCTCAATTTCAGCTTGCGCGACGTGGTTTTCGGGCGAGTCAACGCCAGCTTCAGGCCTTGCTTTGGTTGTGCTTTCTACTTGCGATGGTCGCAGCCAAGGCATTAACGGTTCGCCTACAACTGGTGTCCCATTGGCCCAGTGAAGCGTCAAAAGCTCCGGCAGCGCGGCGAGGCGATCACGCGCCGCTTGCGTGATCGCGGCGTCAACTTGCGAGTAGCCCAGGTTTTGGGCCATGCGGGCGGCGAGCTGATGGCCTTCGAACCAGTCAGGGCTGTTATACAAACGCTCTTCCAATCGCGCCAAGGCGGTATCGCTCGGACGTTCAGCATAGGCGCGGAACTCATCAACGATATTGGCGGGCATTGGCTGTTGGTCCAGATTACCCGCTTCATTGAGCTGCGGGATGATGCGAAACTCCAACCACGCGGCGTAGCGCCGCATTTCATAGGCCAGCGCGGCGTCAGGCTCGAAGCGGGTGATGCGCTCGGCCAAGGCACGCAGATCACGCCGCAGCTCGGCACGGCCACGCGCATCAAGATCACGGGTCAGAAGGGTAGGCTGCTCGTGAACCGTGACCGGCTTTGCACTCCGTTCGCGTTTCTGGGCGGTGTGGAGTGACGCAAGGAGGTCCTCAAGGGCCGCGACATCATGACCAGAGCTTTTCGCGGCCTTTGCCAGCAACTGCGCTTCGGTGACAAGGGCTGGGTCCAAGGCACGCTGCGCGGTAAAATTGTGCTCCAATGCGTCGTGAATAGCGGCAAGGATTTCAATTGCCCATTGCTGGCGGCGGCGGTTTGCCTTGGGGCCGGTTGGGTGCAAGCCAGGCCAGACCTCTGGCATGAAAGCCCGTCCCAGGCTCTTAATCGCTGTTATCAGGTCAGCATCCGAGCGGCTCTGCACTGCGACGAAAGCAAGACAGCGGAATGCCTGCAAATGCAGGCAGGCATCCAGAACGGCCTTCACATCTGCACGCATCTGCTTCCAGTCGATTGTATCGGCTGCAAGCGTGCCACGTTTCATCAACCCATCTTCCAGGCGCGAGAATGCACCTTCGGGAATGGCGTCTGGGTCGCCAAAATCACAGGTTTCTAAGAATAACCGTTCAACGCGCATTTGACTGTATCCGGATCGGACTTGATTGGGCGGGGTCGATATCAAATGCAATCACCCTGCGGTCTGCAAAGGCAACCATCACCCGCTTCCCGCTCGGGTCGACATGGATCTCAGAAATGCCGGCGTCAGAATGCACTGCATCGCTCAGATACACCCTGCGTGAGAGCGACCAGTACTCCACGCGATTGCTGCCTGTACCGAGTATCACCAAATCATGCTTCACAGAGATCGCATGTGCAACGACGCCATGTCCCGGGGCGCTTCTGGGGAGGAACTGTGCTGGGGCAAGGCGGTCAGGCAAGGTCCAGATGCCAAGACCATTGGTTCCCAATCGCATAGCAAAGCCCCCGTGCGCACCCAGGAACTGTGGATCATGTCCGCGAAGTCTCGTTGCGACCGCCAGCCGTAGAGCTTCGCCTGTTGCTGTATCGATGAGCAGCGGTGCGCCCCGCGCAGGTAGCGCAAGAGCTTGGCTGCCATCAGGAGAAAAAAGCACCTCGCGCGCAGCAAAGGGGAAGGCGGCAACTTGCTGCGCCCCCGAAGTGCAGCAGCGCCGCAGATGCACTGTGCCATCCTTGGCAGCGGCAAGAACAAACCGACCCGTCGGGTCAATTTCGAGATCAAGAATTGGTCCGTTTGTTGCGAACAGCAAACCAAAGCCCGAGCCACCCCGCCAAACACGAACCTCGCCTGTATTGGTGCCAAAAATCACCTGGCCGGGTCTTGAACCACGCGCAATCAGGCGAGGCTGCTCATCTGTCAAGCGCGTCATGTCAACGCGATCGCCCGATCTCAGGTCCCATATTTCCAGCCGCCCCCCTTCGACAGCGGTAGCAATACGGTGCGTTCCCGATAATGCTTGAACGTCAAAGGTACGAATCTGCGAAAACGTACTCTGCTGCGGGCGTAATACTACCTGTTGGCTGGTGTTTTCTGTGTTCCACGCCATCAGCGTGCCTGCATTGGTCACGCCAACGAGGGTGTGTCCTCGCGGACCTGCGGCAATGACCCGGTCAAGCCGTGTTGCAATCGCTTCAAGCGGAAGGGTTGCTTGCGTGCTGGGAAAAAGACCGCCAGCACCATCGCGTGCAATTGCGTAGCCCATCTCTCCGCCTGGGACAAAGCCAACCCCCGCAAATGCCGTATCGCTAGAAGAAACGAGTTCGGCAAAGCGCAGCGCCCGCCGAATCTCGGTCTGCTCGCCTTGTTCAAGGCGCTGGCGTTGGCTTCGGTTCAAGGGATCTTGACGTTCGCGCAGTGCCGCGATCTCTACTGCAGTGGCCTCGCGCACGTAACTGTGGCGCTCTTGCGGAATGTCTCGTCCGCACCCCGCCGCAGCGATTGCGATCCCGGCAAGTACAGGCACGAATATGCAATGTCTGATCACGACCCATCCTCCGGACTGCGCAGATAGGCGGGCAATGAAAAACTGCTCAGCGGGCTGTTGAAGAACGGGTTTACCTGCCCCTCGGAGCGAATACGGAATTGTGCCGATTGGCCATTCGCCGTGCTGAATGCGATATCGACCGAGTTATCCGCCAGCCCCGATTTTTGCGATGAATCGTAAAGCCGGAGCCAGGACCATGGCCCGTCATATTGTCGACTTGTCGATGCACCCGAACGCGTCAGAGGTGACAGGTCCATGCGGGAACTGGGTGTTCCGCTCAAGGCATTTGGCCAGACTATCCTCACAGGCCGCGCAGCGCCATGGGTCGAGATGACCAACTGTCCTTCGAAATTCAGTTGCGCGCGAGAGAGATTGGCGCTCATTCCAATAGGCTGCACAGAGAATTGAACAGATAGCTCGCCCGAATTGTCGAAGAAAGTTTGAGTGATATTGATCGCGCGGCGCAAATTCGCCGTGAAATCCGGATCCATGGGTAGAAATTGGCCATCGATTATGCGCGGAATACCGGTATTCTCATCGACAAAGGTCTTGAGCTCGGTCCGGAAAAAGCTCTCCAACTTGCCAGTTGGACCAAAGAAATCTTCGAAATCCTGCAAAGGCAGGTCGTCGGGGCTGTCGCGGTCGAACGGATACCGGCCGGCAATAAGGCGCTGAAATTCGCCATAAATTTCTTCATTCCATTTGCGGTTCAGCTCTTGAGTAGCCGCCGCCATGATTACCTCCCAGCTTTCGCGCGCCACATCGCGCAGATGGGTGTTGAACGGGGCCGGGGTGCGCTCGGCCAGACGTTGCACCACAAAGATCGGGTCTGCGCCGCGCAAATTCGCCCGCTCGATCGCAAGTTCCAGTGCCTTGGCATTGGGGCGCGTCGCGTCGCGAACTGATTTTATGTATTCATAAAGATCTGTCAGCGCGGCTTCGATCTGGCCTATATCGGTTTGTGTTGTGCCTTCCTCACCCAACAAAAGCCGGTGAATTGCGCGGAAGTCCTCGTTGATGCGCAGGCCGGCACGGCGATCACTGTCAAAGGATAGTTGAGTAGCTCCGCCTGTTGTTATGTCGGGCTCTACTGTTTCGGGTGGGTAGATGACGGTATTGTCGGCCACCAGCGCAGCTATGCGGCGGATGGGGCTGTCTACCCCCGAAAGCCCACGCAGAACTTCGCCCGCTTCGCGCAGATCGGAAAAAGGACGAATTTGCATGCTGTTCAGAGCCTGTCGCCAAGCACGAATATAATCTTCGACATACAGCTCACGTAAATTCTCGGTGATCTGGTCAAGGTCGGCGTCAGAGAAGCTTGCAGTGTCGCCCACACCAAGCACCCAGAGATCGTCCAGCGCCACTTGCGCGATGGCCCTGGCCTGAGGAACAAAAAAACCATGATACTGCTCGCGTGTAAAAAAGCGCGGTATCTCGAAGGGATCGGTGGGAACGATCCTTTCCGCAATGCGACCGCATTCATCTCGCTGTTCATCATTGGCTGGCCCAGTGGTCAGAACCTCGCGCTCTGGGCTAAGCGCAGGATCGGCGCGATAGACAATATCAAAAGTCGCTCCAACCGCCGAACGGAATTCCACAGCATTGGGCAACTGGCTTTCGGCCAAGGCGCGAACTGAGGAATAAAAGCGCCGATAGGGCGTCATCATGCCCAGATCGACCTGCGCTGCACGCACAAGCTCTTGATTAATCTCATAGTTTTGCGGTTCGATCTGGAGTGCATAGACCAGATGCGAGTTCAGCCGTTCCTGCATTTCAGCGTTTTGCGGATAGTTGTCACGCCAGCGATTGCGGAAGTAACTTTGGATCGTATCAAGATTTCGTCGATCTGGTGACTCCAGCATCCGCAAGACCCGCAGAATCTCGAGCTGGGCATCCGAGCCACGCGGACAAATATCGCGCAGATCGAATGCAAGCGATGTGGTCAGCTGGACCATAAAGCGCTGATGCAGCAGCTGACGATAACTTTCATCCGCGAGCGGTCCCAGTTCAAGACCCTTGTAAAGTGTCAGGATCGCCTCAGGGCGACTGATGTCGCGATATTCGCCAAAGGCGTTGGTGGCATCGCGGATCGTATTCAGCATTTCCAGTTCAAGTGGCCCACCTGATTTCATTTTCTGGCTTGAATACTCCTCCACCTGCTCAAGCAGGACCGATGCGCGAGCAAGGTTTTCTCCATATTTTCCGAACCAGAACAATGAAACCGTACCAACCCCAGCGACACAAGCCGCGCCGAGAACCATGGCAAACCGTGCGAAACTCCGATCCTCGCGTCGTGAGGTACCTGCCAACCCGCCTTCTGGCATGATAGCTCTGGGCAAAACCTGGGCGGCGAAATAGGGCTGCGGCGCCCCTTGTGGAACTGAATAGAGCGGGCTGGGCAAGGCATAGCGCGCACCAACCGCCTGCAAGAAGATATTGCGGGGAGCGTTTTCCTGAATGGGAGCTGCGAAATAGATGCCGCGAAACAGTGGTGTGGTTGAAAAGCGATCCGGGTCAAGCGCTGTTGCCAATAAGCTCCGCAACGGATTCCGCAAGCCAACGAAAGTACGCGCAAAAGCAAAAGCTTCTTGCCGGCTGAGCACGCCCTTGAGGTTTTTCATCCGCAGCGCCAAACGCGCCTGCATCCGCTCCAGAAAATCGACATATGCCTCGTCGAAAACCTCAAGCCAAGGCTTGCTGAAATTGGCGTCGAAGTGAAAACCCAACAGCTCATCGCGTTCAGCAGCGGTTGCATCCTCGAAAAAATCCAGAAAACCGGCCACAAGATCAAGCTTGGTAAATACAACATGCACAGTAATCTGGGTATCGATCGTGCGGACAATCTCATCGGTGATTCGGCGGATGGACGTCGCATAGGCGTCGCGCGCCGTCGTATCCATTTCGCAAAACTCCGCCAGATCGATTACCAGAATGACCCCGTTCAGCGGCCGGCGCGGACGTACGCGCTGAAGCTCCTTCAGGAAGCGCGCCCAGACATGGCGCTCTATTGGGCTACGCGTCTCAGGGGCCACGAAGGCACTCCCTGACAATTGCAGCAGTACTGCTTCAGAGCCTGCCACGTGCCACTCAAGCATCGTCCCTGAACCGCTGCCGCGCAAATCGGCTGTGGCGGCGGCAAGCTCATGATCAATCGGGCGACGCATTTCGGATGCTGTGATCATTGTGCTCTTGCCACTACCGGGCGCGCCCATGACTAGATACCAGGGCAGGCCATTGATCGGATCGCCTGCTCCCTCCCATCGTCCTGCCATCACTGATGTCGCGCGCTCAAAGACCTGGCGCATGGCCCGAGTTTCGAGCTGCTCAGGTGTCAATGGGCGCGCCTCCCGCTCACTGCGCTCGGCCTTGTACTCACGCCAGAGGCTGATAAACCAGACCACAAGCAGCATCACGCCAAGAGTGGTCAGAAACAGTGCCAGCCAACCGCGCAGCACCTCATTTCCGAATGGGGTGATACCAAATACAGTCATCCGCGCGCCAAAAAGCCAAATTAACGCCGCAAGACATAAGGACAAAACCACTGCAAGGGGCAGAGGCCGTAGGAATTTGCGCAAAACTTTCACTGCGCGCATGACAATACTTCTCATTTCAGAACCCCGACCAGAAACAGATACGCGCCTGATAGACCAGCGCGGGACGCAATTGGGACAAATCGAAAAATGCGGATTGCCCCATTTCGGCAGGGGCAATCTGGACACGCGCCGCACCAGCAATGCTGCGGATCAGATGAATTGCCTCAAGCCCACGCGCCGATTGCAGAACATGCCCGTTGCGGATAATGCGCATGACAGCCGTTTTTGGCGGCGCATCACCTGCTTGCAAGGAAATATTCGCTTGTCGGCCCTCAATCTGGTGGGGCCAATGCAGTTCCATTTCGGTAATGCCGCTGCGACAGGCGACCAAGAGAACCGCAGCAGTCCCAAGCGATGCATCGGCAGCAATCGAAGTGACAAGATCGGCGGTTTTTTGCAATTCGAGCAAGGCACCTTCGTCGCCCATCAGATCGTCGATGTGCTGAGCATTCAAAGGTGATCCGGTTAGCCGGTCTAATAATGTCAGCCCGACATCCCCCGCCAGCATCAGGCTTCCTGCTAGATATTCCTGCGCTTCGAGCATGGGATCAAACGCCGGTGAAACCACGTCATGCTCTGCAAAAGCTGTGACACCCCCCAAATCACCGGGCTCAGGGTGTCGACCCAACGCCTTGTCGTAGCAAGCCAGTCGCGCCAGTCGGCTGGTAATCTCGAAACAGGCGCGCGCCGATTTCATCGGCTCGTCTGCCAACGCTACAGCGCTAGCAAAGACGCCTCCCAACCCCAGCCAAAGGCAAATGGGAATCAAAGTGCGTATCTGAGACATTTTTCCGCCAGTGTTCTTTTTGGAAGGTGAAGGATTTCGGCGGCCTTGCGACGGTCGCCGCCCGTGCGAATAAGTGCACGGCGAATAATATCTTGTTCAAAGCGTTGCACAGCCATGCGCAGGCCTTCGGTCGCGCTCGGCAAGCTTGTATCCTCGGTCGTGGGGCGCAGATTATAAGCCAAGCGCAATTCGGTATCACCAAGTGCCATATCACTCTTGCCTGCGCGGGATGCTGCCTCAGCCAGAAGCGTCTCCAACTGGCGCAGATTGCCCGGAAAGCTGGCCGTTGCCAGAAATGCCAGCCCTTCCGGAGAGATCGAGAATGGCCCATCATCCTGCTCAGCCAACAGTTCAGACGTAATCTCGGCAATATCGCCCGCGCGTTCAGACAGGCGCGGAACGCTTACCAGAGTTCGCCGCAGCACATAGGCCAGAGTCGGCATAAAACGCTCAGCTTCGACCGCATCAAACAGGGCTGGACTTGCAGCAAAAACCAGACGCGCCTCCGACGGCATATCACGCTCACTCCCTTGTGGGCGGAACATGTTTGTTTCAACCAGTCGCGCCAGAAATACCTGAGCGTCGGTATCGGCTTCGTGCAACCGGTCCAGATAAAGTGTGCCCTGGGTTGCCTGACGCAGAAGTCCGCGCCTTGCACCCTCAATCCCTGGAACAGCGCCACGCTTGTAGCCGCACAATTCGCGCACCAACTGATACCCCGCCATTGTCGCGCAATCCACATGGATGAAATTACCAATCCTATTGCGCGACAGGCGATGTAAAAGCCGCGCGGCACGTTCTTTTCCGGCACCATCTGCTCCGACAAGAAGAAGTGGCGTGCCTTGCCCGACAGCCTGCATCAGCTTGTTTCGAAGCACACGCGTCGGGGTCGATGTGCCGGGGAAAACTTGCTGGATTGTCCGGTCATGGGCTTGCCGGTTGATCTGGCCATCTGCGCGCAGGATCGCGAGTCGTCGCTGGGCCTCGGTCAAATCGCGGGCTTGCCGCTGCGACGCGTGCCCGCGTCCCAGACTGTCGGCCAATGTCTGACACAGCAGCCTCAGATATGCGGGCAACGCACCAGCAGGGCCGGGCAGGGCCAGCAACGCGAGCCCGATCAATCGCGCATCCTCGGCTCCGCGCAAAGGCTGGATAATCAGCGACTGCCCGCTCTGCGGCATTGGCACCAGCCCTGAAATGCGAGTCAGGTCATATCCGTGGGGGCATTCGGACATGACAATCGTCCGCCCGGTTTGCGCGGCTTGTGAAAGCGGACAGCTGCCAGCGTGGCCCGTGCCAATGTCCAGGCGCTGCGCAGGATGGACATAGTGACTGTCACCTTTTGCCTTCGCCGTTGCGAGTTCCACTGCTTGACCCGTCGCATCGGTCAGGAACAGTACCACGCGCGTTGCGCCAAACCCCTCAAGCAGCGCTGCACATGCTCGCGATAGCCGCGCATCCCACTGGCCTGCGCCCAGCATATGGCACAAAGCAATCACCAGCTCACGAGTGGGCGCGGCGGCAAGCATCACTCAAGCCACCTGTGCGGCGATATCAGAATGCACCCGTTCAGCTATTTGCGGCAGAAAAGTCACCTCAAATCCACCGTCACGGGCGGTTACTTCAATGCGCTCCAGCGGTTCCAGCTTTATAGTGCGTTCCAGCGCTTCTTCGGCGATCGGGGGTAGGATCCATCGCTCGATCACTTGATCCGTCATGCGTGCGCCGTTTTCGGCATGAGCGCAAAGACCTGCAATCTGATCTTCGGTTGCATTATCCCAGATCAGTTCTATCCCGCGCACTTCGGCCAGCCTTGCCGCTTGTGTAATCAACTTCAGTTTGATTATGGCACGTATCGTTTCGTGATCGAGCGGTTTGAAGCACAAGATACGCATGCGTGCCAACAATGCCGATTTGAAATGCCCCTCCAGGTGTGGGCGCAGCGCCTTTTCAAGCGCCTCCATCGATGCTCCGACGACCGTTTCACGGTTTTGCATCAGAGCTTCTGAGCCGAGATTTGAGGTCATGAAAAACACTGCATTCTTGCAATCGATTTCACGCCCCTCGCCATCATTGAGCACACCCTTGTCAAAGACCTGATAGAACAGGTTCATGATGTCAGGATGAGCCTTCTCGACTTCGTCGAGCAGAACAACTGAATACGGCATCTTGCGGATCGCCTCGGTCAGCACACCGCCCTCACCAAAGCCGACATATCCCGGAGGCGAGCCGATCAGGCGCGAAACGGTGTGTTTTTCTTGATATTCTGACATGTTGATGATTGTCAGAAACTGACGCCCGCCATAAAGCAGCCGCGCCACCTGTTCAGCCGTTTCCGTCTTGCCAACGCCCGAAGGCCCGACCAGCAGAAACACCCCGCGCGGAGTATTGGCGCGCACAATATCCAGCCTTGCGGCCTTGAGCCGGTCATGGATCACTGCAAGCGCGTCGTCCTGCCCGCGCACCACGGCGCGCAGTTCGTCACCCAATTGCAAAACCCGCGCGGCGTCATCATCTGACATGTTGGAGGCAGGCACCCCCGTCCAGTCCGACACAACCTGACCAATAGAGGCGGCGTTCACCTCGAAATTCACCAATGGCGGATCATTTCCCCGCAATTGCGCCAGCGCGCGGCTCAGGTCTCTTATCTCTGCGCGCAGGGTCTCGGGATCAGTGACGGCGGGGTCCATCGGCTGGCACGGCGCTGTCGCGGCGTTGCCAGTCGGTGCCTCGTCTTCATCAATGGCCAAATCTTCGGGCGCGGCATCCAGCGTGGTCACGGTGCGGCGCTTTTCCAAAATTTGAGCGACGATGGTCTTTTCTTCGGCCCACCGTGACTCTAAGGCCGCTGTTTCTTCGCGCAACCGCTCCAAGGATTCGATCCGGGCCGGGCCATCTTCTTCGGCACCTTCGGCCGCCACTCGACGATCGCGCGCGGCGCTTTCAGCCGCACGCTCTTCCATCGCGATCCTTTTGCGCAGCACATCCAGCCCAAGCGGCGTCGCCGCAAGGGTTGCCGCGACGCGTACACATGCCGTGTCAAGAACATCAAATGCCTTGTCGGGCAATTGCCGACCCGTCAGATACCGCGCCGAAAGCTCAGCCGCCGCGCGCAGAGCCGCATCCGAAATATAGACACCATGCAATTGCTCATAGGCGGGGCGAAGCCCTTGCAAGATCGTCACAGCTTGGGTGACGGATGGCTCGTCAAGTTTGATAACTTGAAATCGCCGTGCCAAGGCAGCATCCTTCTCGAAGTATTTTTTGTATTCCGACCATGTCGTTGCCGCAATGGCGCGTAGTTCACCTCGGGCCAGTGCAGGTTTGAGCAAATTGGCAGCATCAGATCCACCTGCCTGTCCCCCACCCCCGATAAGCGTGTGCGCTTCGTCGATAAACAGGACTATCTTTTCCGCGCTGCCCAGCACCTCGTCGAGAACCGCTTTGAGCCGTCGTTCGAATTCTCCCTTGACCGAGGCGCCTGCCTGAAGCGCGCCGAGGTCTAGCTCCCATAATGCCGCGCCCTTCAACGGTTCAGGCACATCATCTTCGATAATTTTCATCGCCAGCCCCTCGGCGACAGCGGTCTTGCCGACGCCTGGATCGCCCACGAGAATGGGGTTATTCTTGCGACGGCGGCACAAAACATCTGTCATCAGCGAAATTTCAGCGTCGCGGCAGAAAACCGGGTCGATCTTGCCAATACGAGCCTCGTCGGTGATATTGCGGCCGAATTTCTGCAAGGCGCTTTCTGATTGCAGGGCCGGGCCTTCTGCTTTTCTTGCCGTTTCTCGCGGAGACTTCCCCTCAACCGATCCGCGCGCCAGTTCAGCAAAGCCCGTAGTCATAGCGGCAGGATCTATCGCCTCGAACTCTGCAAAAATGTAGAAATGGCAATATCGATCTGCATTGCGAGCGCAGGCTATCAGAACTGCGCCTGTACGAATGTCATCTTCGCCAAGATCAGCGGTTGTAAGCAGCAAGGCATCTTGCAAAAGTTCCAACAGCATGGGCGAGAATTGCGGCAATTCCCGTGCACCGCGGCGCATTGTTTCAAGTGATTGGCGCAATTTCGTCGCCCAGACAGACGGGTCGCGTTTGAGATTGCTCAGCATCCGCGACACATCATTGGACGGTTGATCAAGCAATGCCAGCAGATAATGGCTGACTGTTACCTCATAGCCTGAAGCTTCGATGCACAGTTCGGACGCGCGCTGCAAGGCCTGACGAGTATGCGGGTTGAGCCGTTCGATGATACGTTCTTTGGAAATTCTCAGCATCAGTTATCTCCCCCATTGGTCGTAGCCAGCGTTTGTTTCAGAACCTCGCGGATGCGATCCACCTCACGCTCAAGCGGAATGTCAAACGCCTGATGAATAATAATCAACGCGAACAGAGCAATCACGAGATAAGCCCAGAAAGGCATCCGCCACGACAGAAGATGGGCAACCGATGCGATCCGAGGCTCGGGTTCGGTCAGCCGCTTGGGTGGTTCGCCACGGTGCTTTTCGATGTGCTTGTAGATCGTCTCAAGCAACTGATCCAGCCGGGCTTGCCCGTTGTGCTGTACGTGATACTTACCTTCGAACCCTAAAGAGATCGCGTAATAAATCAGTTCCATCAGGTCGAAAAAGCGGTGGCTTTCGGCCATCACTCTTTCCAAAATAGCAAAGACCTTTTCGCCGCCCCAGGTCTCGTTGTGATAAACTGACAAAAGCGGACGCTCCGACCACATGCTATCCGCCCCCCAATGGGTCGACAGTACGGCTTCATCGACAACAGCACAGAGGATGTAGCGTGCGGCAATCATTGTTGCAGAATCATAACCGGCACCTTCAATCATGCGCTCAAAGCTCTGGATTTCGATAACCACCTGGCCATGCAAAGCCTCTACGGAACCGCAGCGGCGCATGCCTCGTAGGCGGATCGACGCACCGAGCATGGGCATCGCTGCTTCCAAAAGCTTATTGGTGCCATTGGTTGAAATCTCGAAATCGTTGCCGCGTTCCTTGGCGACTTTGCCGCCGGGACGCAGATCGGGAAGTAATTCGGGATGATTTGGCTGATCCCCCAACAAGCGCATATCGTCCGCTTTGTCAGCGTCGGTGGCGGTAGGTTGCGGCCAGCCCGGGAACACTTTGCTTTCCATGGGTCGTTTCCTTTATGGTTTGATGGCCCAGAATTGCATTTCCAGCCCGGGAAAATCTCCCGCGACATGAAAGGCAAAGCCTTCGGCACGTTCCATCTGACGCCATTCAGGGGTATTGCGATCCACTGCGAAATAAGAATAGCCCGCATGATAGGGCAGCTGGCGTGGTGCTACAGGCAAAAGCCGCAGCGGCAGGCCAGGCAATTGTTTCGCCACAAGCTCGCGGATGCGTCCAATGGATGCGACCTTGGACTGTGCAGTAAAATCGCGTTGCAGGCGCTCTTGCGGCACGGCGGCGCGCACAGCCAGCACGAAATCACATTCCTTTATAAGGTCTGGGACAGCAATCGGAGCCAAGAAATAGCCATGCTTCTTTGGCTCCAACTTGATGAAGTCTGCGCTGGTTTCGAGAGAGCGAGTAATGAGACGCCGCAAGAGATCCAGCACAGCCGGCCAACATTGATCAGGGCGATCGTGATTATAGGCGGGTAGTTCCGGGCAAAGCCGCTCTTCAGTCATGAAGGTCGCCAAATCGCCAACCATCCCGATCAATGCTTCGAACACCGCGCGCGGATGCAATGCTGAATGACGCGCAAAATGGCGCAATTGCGGTGTCAGCCGGTTGAGCAATTGCAGCAGCATGAAATCCGTGACCGACGAAATTCCCGATTGATCGGGCTTGCCAACACGGCGCGCGATTACCTTGGCGCGATTTTCCACCCCGCTAGCAAGTTCGTAAAGCTGCTTGAACAATTTCGGGGCTGCGGCCAGATGCAACATCGTGGGCACAAAATGCTCTTCAATCTTCAATGCCCCATCATCGCCCTTCTCGATGATTCGTCCCACGGACAGCTTGACATAGCCCGATAGATCCTTGGATTCGAGCGCGAGCACAGGACGCAGGCGCGCCACCTTCAGTGCAGCGAGCTCACCCGCCTGCACTGAATTGTCGCGCGCCATATGTTCGAGCATCTCATAGCGTGCGGTCGTGGCAGCCTCGCCACCGCCATCCTGCACCTCGACGCCACCATCCGAACTCAGGGGGACACAGAGATAGATCAACTGATTGGCGATGAAGCCTTCGGATACATCCAGTATGGGTGGCGGTATATCCTCGGACGGGAAATCAAACACTGTGCCATCGGGCATGATGCCAGAGGCCTGGCGAAGCTCGACCTTCCCCAGAGCGCAAAGATCTTCATTCAGCACGACACTTGTGAAGCCATAGAAATGCGGCTCGGCTCCCAACGCTGTGCGATTGACAAGCTGCTCGAAATAGCGAGTTTGTTGCTGGAAATGATGCGGTTTGACGAAAAGGCCATTCGACCAGACAATCTTGTTGCGCGCGCTCATGCTCATCAATCCTCTGTTAACAGCCGAATTTCTTCTTCCAAAAGCAATAGAAGCAGACGGTCATCTGCTCCAACCGCCTGAACATCTATCGAATCCCGCCAGACGACCGTATCAATATCAATATACTCTGCGACCACGCCAATATGCCGCGTACGAGCCGGCAGCTCATATGGCCCGAGAATCTTGTAGCTGTCGGGCGCCAGCATGTTTTCGTCAAGCTCGTCAAGAAGTGTCACACCAAGGGCGCCGGCGGCATCAGCGGCGATGGAAAAAAAATCCAACCCGAAAAGACGGTGATCCGAAGACAAGGCAAACACCCGCACGATGACGGGAGAGGGCGCTTCGTCAAACCCCTTGTTGACCTCGGCGGCCGCGTATGCATGCAGCGCAATCTTGCTGGGCTGTTTGGACGGTGGTCCAACGGGCGTGCCTGGATCCAGGATGATCTTCGCTATCTTTGGCACGGCCTCTTGTGCGCCGCAGGACGCGAGCAACATGCACAGGACAACACTTTGAAAGAAACGGATCATTCTTCGAACCCCGTAGGGCTCGAGGTAACTCCATCATCTTCTTTCAGGGCGAGTTGACGCATTCGAGACTGATATTCATAGCTAAATACCTCCCAAAACAGCAGTTGCAGTCCACGTTGGCGCTGCGAAGATAGTTCTTCCGTATAGGCTTTGAACATATTCCAGCACCAAGCATCGCGCTCGGGGCCAGGGCGCGGGCCGGCGTCGCGCGTGTAAGCGGCGAAACGCCGCTCCAATGCTTTGGGCTGCAATGCGGCGAAAAGCGCAGAAAGTGCCTCGTCCACAGCGGCTTCGGTCGCGTCCTGATGTTGCGACAGATGCGTGAGGCTTTCGGAAATCGCTGCAGGGGCCGACAAGTGCACAGCGCCTCGCCGGATGAAAAGGCTTTCCATCGCCTCCTGGCTGCTGCGCGAGAAGCGCAGGGGATTATCCTCGATGGCATGCAGATGCATTGTGGTCAGCGGAAAGCGCACGGAATTTCCGGGTTGATGGCGCGCATAAATCCGCGTCAGTCCCTCGACAGCGGCGCGTAGCGAGGCCCCGATTTCCGCAAGCATCTCGGTGCTTTCGAGCGCATCAACTTCAGCTACTGACAGGCCGAGAGCGCGTGAGAGCGGGCGCAGAGCAATATGATCGACAGGCAGGTCATCATGGTCGAATGCATTCATGCTTGCGGCTTCGGCGTCTGGAGCTACTTCAAATCCGTAGCTGTCTTTCGAAATCCGGGGAAGGGTCACGGCGGAATTTACCTCGCTTCGACTATCTGATTGCTGGGTAGAAGGGCTGACAGAGCGCTTATGATGTAGCTTCTGATCCGCATAAGAAGCCAATTCATCGAGTACAGCGAGTGGATCAGTCTGCTGATTTTTGCGGTGCTCTGGCGTCATCGTTTTGTCCAGCGAGTGGAGAGGGTCTGCGGCTGGCGCTGGCGCAGAATCCAACCCCTCGCTTGCCGTCTGACTGACCCCGTCCACAACGAGCGTGTCCCGGGTTTCACTTTCTTCTGAAACAAGGCTTTCCAGCTCGGGCGTGTCCTCGATGGCAGTCACGGTTGCGAGGCGGATCGTGACCTGAAGGCCGCCCAGGTTCATCTTGTCATTGTCGCGCAGGATGACAGGACGATTGACCTCTATCGGCGCACGCGCACCATTGATCCGCACGAGCTCTGGTTCAAGAGCCTCCAGCGTGAATTGATCATCCACAACATTGATCGTCACCACGCGTAGTGGCAGCGACCCATCCGAATCCTGAATTGACCAATCCGCCGCAGGGTCGGACCCGATAGTACCGCCGCCTTGGCTCAGAGTGGCTTCAAGTTTGCGCCCGGGCGCTACAGCGGTCACATTCTCGACCCGAAGTCTGATCCTCATGTTCTGTCCCTCATGTTCTGGCCGAAAGCACGATCGGGGTTCGACCCTGCTGACCGGAGCTCCCCAAAAACGTCGTCCACCCCAATCGACCACGGTCAATGTGACCCAGTTCGAATTCGGGCGTTTCCCGCTCGGATAAATGCATTTCAATGTCGTAGGCCATCTGGTCCTTGAGCAAAAAATCCACCAATTCACGCAGACGTTCGAAATCGTTTCCCGATGGCAAGAAATCGCGGCAGCGCTTAAAATCCAGATCGCGCACCACGATGGTGAATTTGGCCGAGACATCTGCGATCCGATCACCGATGCTCATATCCTCGCCAAGCGTGCAGTTCATGATGCCGCCGCTGCAGAGCTGGCTTTCAGGGATCATGACGGTTCGCATCTCAAGCTCGCGTATCGAGACCGCTTTTAGACCGAAGGCATGGGCTATGACACCCGCAATCATAGGCGCCGAACGAGTGCGTGCAGCAATTACGCCCAAATACGTCAAAAGCCTTGACCATGGTACAGAACCACGCTGGCGCGCATCACTGCTTCCAATTCCGATTAGCGAGAACATCCATCCCGAGAACTGATCAGTCGCGTCAGGGGAATAGCGAATGTAGTATCGGTATTTCCGCCAAATCAAATAAAATAGCCAGATTAGCCTGTCTGAGAAGAAATCGTTGAAAGCCGTTTGCACACCTTCTTCTGTGCTGCTCCACGCGGCAGTTTCTAAAAAATGAGATGGCAGCGGAGAGGATGTGCCGTGAAGCCCCAGAAAGGTGACAAAGA
The DNA here is from genome assembly GCF_006716865.1 of Roseinatronobacter monicus. Classification (NCBI taxonomy): domain Bacteria; kingdom Pseudomonadati; phylum Pseudomonadota; class Alphaproteobacteria; order Rhodobacterales; family Paracoccaceae; genus Roseinatronobacter; species Roseinatronobacter monicus. The sequence continues at coordinate 188,629 of NZ_VFPT01000004.1, forward strand.
CATTATAGCAGGCGTCTTCGTCATCTTTATCTTCATCGCTCTCGCATATGACAGAGACGACATCCCCGGCAGGAAACCCCAGATGCGGCGCAACCCGAAATCTGAGCCCTTTGGGCGCTTGTTTTTCGAGCGCGCGCTCCTCAACATCGTGACCAAGATCACGTAGCAAAATTTCGACCACTCGAAAAAAGGCGTATGAATGCCCGTCTTGGAGGAGGCTCTCAACTAGAGCAGTGGTTGGTTGCCGATGCGGGGTTGCCATCGATATACCTCCCCTCTTTCAACGCCTTGAACAAGTAGCTCGTGAAATGAGTTCACAGTGGCGTAAAGTGCGAAAAACTCGGCAAGCACTGACGCGAACAGAAACATCTCGCCTTCGCTTTCGAAGTGGCTTTCGCGCATGCCTATATGGGTGCGCATGCCCCGCACAGGCAAACCCTTGAAGAGCCGGTCCACTCGCTCCGAAGCGATGGTTTCAATGCCCTCCAACCGTAGCTTGGCGCCACGTTCGCGCTGCATATTGGTACGCGCGGGGAAGTCAAAAGCCATTAGAATGTTGCGTAATGCGGGCGCGTCCTGCAGCGACAGGTAGTTGAGCGACAGCGCAGAAATCAGCTGCCATTGCAACGACCCATCCACCAGCGGGTAGCAAGGTGGCGAAGGACGGGTCAGATTGCGTGGTGTCACGAAAGAGGGCAGGTTGCGCATCGGCCGGTTCAGATCACCGATGCCTAGATGGGTTGGCGCAACTCCGTTGGTACATTCCAGCGACACTGAAATGGTCTCATCTGTTCGGTTTTCCAGCGCCTCATCCTCACGTATGAAGCTGAGCGTTCGGGTCAGGTCCGCGCCTGCAAAACCCTGCGAAACCTTTTCACGGAAATAGACGGCGTGGCGGTCATCGGCGCGTTCCATCTCATGCGAAAAGCTTTCGAATCGCGCATAAGTCCGTGAAATGCCGTTTGATCGTCCATCGGGTGCGGGTAACCAGCCATTTACTTCTTCGATCTCAAATATCTCGAGTTCCGAACCTTCGATGCGCGCCGGCAAAAGCGCATATTCAGTACGTCTTCCATCCAGTCGGATCGGTTCTGAACTGTGCTTGAAAAGATTAATCGCTGGGGTACAATTCAATTGAAAACTCGACGCCTCTATCCGAACATCCGGAGGCAGGGGGCGTTCGAATTCAAAAACAAAGGTCAGCTCCTTTGTCCGCGCGGGAAGAAAGCGTAGACTGGGAACATCAATGTCGAAAAAGGAAAATTTCTCGGGTATCGTGTAGAATTCCTGAAGCAATCGATAGCCCATGAACGCGTTGTCAGGATAAGGTAGAACGGCATCATCGCGGTCAATTCCGACCGGGCGAATTGCTTCAGCATCAAGACCTAACATGAAGCCCTCTGTGCCCATTGTTGCTTTGCGCATATAGCGGTGCATCCATAGGTTCAGCGTCTGCGCTGAATATGAGGCACCACCTAGAAAGAGTCGCAGCACGCGCAGGTTCAGATCCGTCACCGGCTGTTCGTCCAGCGTCCGCAGCCGAAGCGTGACCACAGAAGCCGCCCTTGAAACATCATGGCGCACCATCTCAACGGCCATTGGCACAATCTCTGCGCGGCAAGCTGTTCGAAAGCGACAAACGGTTCCATCAACTGGAATACTATGCACCTCTGCGCCGGCAGGGACCGTCTGGACTTCGGAAATTGCACCTGGGATCGGATCAAGCTGCATTATGCACATCGAAGGCACCGGCCGAAGGAAATTCGGCCAGAGCAGCATTAGCAGCGATTGTGTTACCTCTGGCAGTTGATCGTCGATCTTCTCACGCAGTCGTGCCGTCAGAAAGGCAAAGCCTTCCATCATCCGCTCCACATCCGGGTCGGTGGCCCGCGACGACAGATACTTGGTCAGCCCAGGGAAGCGCTGCGCGAAAGCATCGCCTGAACGACGCAGATGATCGAGTTCGTCTTGAAAATAGCGCGATAGGCTCAACTTATCATCGAGCGGCGAAATGCCGCCCCTCCCTGATCACAAGATCAATGCTGATCTGTTCATTGCGATGTGAGATCAGTGTCTTGGCTTGAATGGAGAACAATAGCTCCATCCCGCGGTTGTCGGCGCGATCAAAAATGACTTCTACATCAAATACCCGCGCTTCGCCTTCGGCGATGGCGCGGCTGATATCACGTGAAATGGCTGCAAGCAGATCCCTCGAGCCTACCGCCGCATCATTCATGTCAATCAGTCCGAAGCCGGGAGTGCTTGCGCTTTCTCCCGCACGGCCATTTAGAACCCGCAACAAGTTGGATTCGATCGAAGTTATTCGATCCGAAATCGCATCTTGGCTTCTCAAGGGCACTTTCAGGTCATCAGCCCTGAGGCGCTCCAATAAAGATCTGGGCTGGCTCCTGCTTCTGACTGGCTGTCCTCCAAGACCAGCCGTCATTCAAGCCTCCCTATTCTTTGTCTAGTCGGCCTACAAGCGAGAGCTCAAAATTGGCACCCATATATTTGAAATGCGGCCGTACGGCCATCGAGACGCGATACCAGCCAGGATCACCCTCAACATCAGACACTTCAATTTTGGCGGCCCGCAGCGGACGGCGCGAACGAACATCCGACGGCGGGTTCTCCTGATCGGCCACGTATTGCGAAATCCAAGCGTTCAACTCTCGTTCCAAATCGTTTCGTTCCTTCCAGGAACCAATCTGCTCGCGCTGAAGCACTTTGATATAATGCGCCAAGCGGTTGATGATGAACATATAAGGAAGCTGAGTGCCAAGCTTGTAGTTAGTCTCAGCGTCTTTTCCTTCCTTCGTATTGGGGAATCGCTTTGGCTTCTGGACCGAATTCGCTGAGAAAAAGGCCGCGTTATCTGATCCCTTTCGCATCGTAAGCGTAATGAACCCTTCTTCAGCCATCTCGAACTCGCGCCGATCCGTGACCAAAACTTCGGTTGGAATCTTTTGCTCCAATTGCCCCATCGACTCATAGACATGAACCGGAAGGTCATGGACCGCACCACCCGATTGAGGGCCAATAATATTAGGGCACCAGCGGTACTTGGCGAAGCTGTCGTTAATGCGCTCAGCCATTAACAAGGCTGTATTGCCCCAAAGATAGTGTTCGTGATCGCTTTCAACACTTTCTCGATAAACAAAGCTTCGGCTAGGATTTTCGATAGGATCATAAGGGTTGCGTAGCAGGAAACGCGGCGCTGTCAGTCCAACATAGCGGGCGTCCTCAGACTCGCGCAGGGACCGCCATTTCGCATATTTGGGACCTTCAAAAATCGCCGAAAGTTCTTTAATTTCTGCTAGTTGCGGGAAGCTCTCTACGCCGTAAAATTGCGGGCTCGCCGACGAAATAAAAGGCGCATGTGCCATTGCACCGACCGCGGCACAGTATTGTAGCAACTTAAGATCCGGCGAAGATGCGTTGAACTGATAAAGCCCAATCATCGCTCCAACTGGCTGGCCTCCGAATTGCCCATAGCCAGCAGCATAAACATGCTTGTAAAGACCGGATTGGGGTACTTCCGGCGAAAGCTCGAAGTCCTCAAGCACCTCTTCCTTGCTCGCAGATATCAGCTCGATTTTGATATTCTCACGAAAATCAGTCCGATCCACAAGAAGTTTCAAGCCGCGCCAAGTTGCCTCGAGTTCCTGAAGCTCCGGCGCATGCAAAATTTCGTCCATTTGCTCCGAGATTTTACTGTCAAGCTCCGCAATCATTCTGTCTACGCGGGCCTTGTTAACTGGTTCCCCTGTGACGTTGTCCTCAAGTATCTCCGCGATAAATGCCTGCACACCCTTGCGGGCTACGTCATACCCGTCATCGGCAGGCTTGAGGTTGGATTTCGCCATAATCTGATCGAGCAGCGAATGCTCAGCCACAATCTCTTCTGCACCCACAAACGTCTTGGTGTCCACTTTCATATCCTTATATCAACAGGTTACACATAAATACCAGATCCCTATTCGTCCTGGCCATCTTTTGCATCGCGGATTTCACCGACTTCCTTCAGCAATTCTTGCCGTCGCACGGGATCGTCCACAAGCTCTTCCAACGCCTTGCGGAAAGACGGCATATTTCCCAGCGGCCCCTTCAAAGCGGTCAACGCCTCACGAAGCTCAACAAGCTTGCGAAGTTCCGGCACCTGCTGCGCAATCGAGTCGGGCGAAAAATCCTGAAGCGTATCAAATTTCAGCAAAGCGCGCAGCGTTGCATCTGGGTCATCTTCGGCTAATACATTTTTCACCTCAAAGCTGCGCTCCAGACCCATTTCACGCATCACGCTGCCAAAGGTATTTTTATCAATTTCTACGGCTCGCCGTGTTTCTACTGGCGAATCATCCGGGCGACCAGAAAAATCCCCCAAAACAACCATTTTCAACGGGAGTTCGACTTCGGCTTGCTGGCCGCCAGTCGCAGGCACAAATTTGACATTGATTCGCTCTTTTGGGGCGACTGACCCTGTCTTAGACATGAAAATTCTTCCTTTACTCAATCTTCAGTTGAACATCGATAGCCACCTTGGCAAATTAGTCAAGGCTCTTCGAAGGGTTAATACCAATCAGCATTGATCAGAACTCTTGAGCCCAGTCGCGGGTTCCAATGGAGGTGATTGTGTCGGGCATGCTGACCAATTTGTTCCAAGCCTTGCAGCAATGATCTACGATGTCTTCATAGGTTTCGAAGATGAGGTTTGATAGCCAGTTGTCTCGCATGAATTGCCAGATGTTTTCGACTGGATTGAGTTCTGGGCATTTTGCGGGGATCGGGATGATGGTGATGTTGTCCGGAATGACCAGCTTGTCAGTCATGTGCCATGCGGCTTGATCCACGAGCACAGCCCCATGTGCTTTGGGTGCGACAGTTTGGGAGATTTCAGCAAGATGCAGGGCCATCGCTTCGGTATTGCACGCTGGCAGCACAAGACCTGCAGCTTTCCCGAGGGCTGGGCAAATCGCTCCAAAGATGTAGCTTGAACTCGTGCGCTGATCATGTGGGGCGGAAGGTCGCGTACCGCGCTTCGCCCATCGGCGCGTGATCTTGTTTTTCTGGCCGACACGCGCTTCATCTTGGAACCAGACTTCGATCACAGTGCCTTGCAGGAGCCGTGCGCGGAGCTTTGCTACTGCGGCTGCAAACCCTTTTTTTTAAAGTCCTCCAGTGCGGCTGTATCTTGCGCGTGATGGCGCGGGCGTGCTGTGAGTTTGACATAACCAAGCGCCCTGAGTTCCCGGCTTATCGACGTCTCGTGAAGTGAAATCCCAAATGTGTCTGCAATCCATTTCCTCAGATCACTCAGGCGCCAGCGGACGACCCCATGGACCGATAAGGTCGGACCGCTCTCAACAATTGCAGCAAGCGCCCTGCGCTGCTCATCGTTAAGCTTAGACTGCTGACCAGGAGCTTTGCCGTTGATCAAGCCGTCAGGCCCGCGGGCATTAAACCGCTCCACCCAGTCACGGACAATTTGTAGGCCAACACCACCAATCCGAGCAGCATCGCTGCGCCGACCGCCATCATAGATCTCCGCCAGCGCCAAAAGCCTGCGGGCTTGGTTGGCATCCTTTGTCTTTCGCGCAAGTTCTCTCAACTTCATGCCGTCGTAGTCTGTCCGTAACGCGAGCGCTGCGCCCATAGAGAGGCCCTCCCCAGAAAATCTGACGCCATTGAGTCAGATCTTCATAGATTTGGGAATCCCAAAACCCTCAGAAGAGTCAGATTTCGCGAGACTTGGTATAAAGCGGGCGTTGTTGCACGGACCTACGATGGTTTGAGTTTGCCCTTACCCGCTCATTTGGTCAAGAGACGACCTCGAACTTGGCACGGCCAAGTTCGGTCATCTTGTTCAGAATGTGGGTGCCGATCTTGGCTTCGGTTTTCTGGTTGGGAAAGCTGCGCGCTTTCAGTTTGGGGCCGATGACCATTTTCCAGCGCCCCATTTGTGTTTCACCGCGGCTGCGCTGATTGTATCCGCTGCTCACCTGCCAGGCCATACGCCCGCCTGTGCGTATTGCGGCAATGCGCTGGTCGCGCAGCGTTGGATTGCCCACAGCCTCGGCGCTGAGAACCGCAGTCTTGGGAGGCGGAATAGTGATCTCGACATCAACCCCAAACAGCTTCACGAGCAAGTCGCTGGTCGGGTCGCCGTCATAGGCGCCGTCGGCGATGAAGCGTGTCACGTCCCCGTCAATCTGATCCAGAAGCTCTGGCAAGGCGGTGGGATCACCCACATCATCGGTGGTCAGTTCAGAGCAGGCAATTTCGCCGGTGACAAGGTCCAGCCCAAGATGCAGCTTGCGCCAGGATTTGCGTTTGGCCTTTGTTTTGTGCTTGTTTTCCAGCCACTCGCCTTCGCCAAAGATCTTCAGGCCCGTGCTATCTACCACCAAGTGGATAGGGCCATCCGTCGACGCGCGCGCTTTCATTGGCAAGATCAAACCGGCCCCGCGACGTGACAGGGTCGAGTAGTCGGGCACCAGCAAATCCAGCCCCATCAGCTTCACAAGGCTGCCTACAAACCCTTCGGTCTGGCGCAGCGGCTGGTTGTAAACGATGCCAAGTGTCAGGCAGGTCCAATAGACAGGTCAGAATGAACTGGCTGGCCACCCCGTGTCTTGCGGCGCTCTGCACGCCATGCAGCTTCAACCTCGGGGCTTAGCCAAATTGTTACATCGCCCCGCCGACGCAGGCTTTCGTTATAGCCAGCCCAGTTCGTAATGCGGTACCGCTTCTTCGCGAACTTGTGCCGGCGGCCAGCATTGAATTTATGCGGCATCAACGCTATCCAATCGATCAGGGAAACGGCCTCGAAGCCGCCCTGCGGCGGTGCAGCATGGCCCGCCGACTCTTCGAGGTCGACCATCGACACACCCGGCCCTAAGCCGCCGGTCGGCCTTCTACATAGTCGTTCATCAAAGCGGTCGCTCAGGAATTGCGCTGCATGTGACAACACCAGCCTCATTGTGGATGGTCACACGGGATGCGCCATGAAGCGAGTGGTCGACGTTGATGTTAGGGGAACAAATTGCTGCGCCGCTTCATTTAGAAGAAGCGGCCGGTCGCTATGCCCCATGGACGGGCATAAGAAGCAAGGAATCGAATCTGGAAGCGCGGCGAGTCGAGGACATTGCTCTTGACGTACTTGGTGCAGGCCAAGGGGCTGGTTCATTCGCCTCGTTGCGCAGGGTTACTGCTGGCGCCACTTTGAGCTGCCGTCACCATTCGAACCGACGGCCCAGAACATCGAGCACGGTTTCAGGCGTGGTGAAGGCCTTGTTAACCCCATCGGCCGCATAGGCGGATTGCCCGCGCTCTGGCCCGCTGACCAGCGGCAACGCAGCCCAGACTCCTGCCAGGCAATTGGCCAGTTGCACATTGGGTGTCGCGTGGTCGAAAAAACCGCATTGATGCATCAGGAAGCGCGCCAGATAGGTCTGCACCTCGCCATCAAAGACCAGACTGTCCGAAATCCCGTGGGTCTCGACCAGATCGCGCAATGTCAGATAGATGAACTGATAGCGCCCCACGGCAGAGGAGATCGTACCAAGCGCACGGATCTCGCGCTGATAGTCCAGCACTTCGGCCAGCGTCATTTCGGTCAGCGGGCGATCCGGCAGGGCAGGGGCGAAATCCGAAATCGTGCCGAAACCGCGCGGTCCTTCCAGATTGCCCATCAGGTTCAGGAATTCGACATCATTGGCCGCGAAACTGGTCTGCCCATCGCGCGCATGGGCTGGAAACGGCGGCATCAGCGCAAGGCAGAGCGCAAGCAGCCCCGTCAGGGTGCTGCCTGCATACTGTAGCCAATTTGTCACATGAAACTCCAGTCTGATCGTTATGGTTTTTCAACTATAGTCTCGAAAGAGATTAAATTATAATCTTTTTTTTGGCTAAAAAATATAAGAGGCTTGAGCAGGCCTCCGACAGAATTGACCGTGCTTGTCCCCGCTTTGGCGGCGACGTGCTTATGGAGGCGTTTATGCCACTCACTTTCCTGTCCTCCGGTCAGAAATGGTCGGTCCCCATCCTTGTGGCCGCAGGCCTGTTTCCTCTGGCGCTGGCCGCGCAGGACCAGCCTGACACCCCCGAAACTGTGCAGGTCGCGCTTGCAGGCTTCACACTGGAACCGGAACGCACCGAAACCGGCGCGCTGGTGCTGGATGAAGCGGGCGCGCCCGTCATGCAGCGCATCGCGCTCGATGACAGTGTCGTCACCCCCGGTGATCAGGTGCTTTATGTCATCACGGTCGACAACCCGACCGCAGAACCCGCGGTGAACCTGCAGCTTGGCGTGCAGGTCGCCGCCGAATTGCTGCTGGACCCCGACAGCTTCATCGGCCCCGAGGGGCTGGTCGTGGAATGGGCCGGTTCCGAAGAATTAACGAGCTTTAGCCCCATTTTCGTCGAAATTGAGGGCGAAACTGTCATGAATGCCGATCTCGATGACTTGCGCGCGCTGCGGCTGACACTGCCGGAACTGCCGCCTGCCGAGGAATTCAGCGTCGAATATACCGTAACCCTGCGCTGATTTGGACAGCGTCTTCGTGTAAATGAGGAGTATCCCCATGATCCCCAATCCCTTCAGAACTCTTGCCCTGAGCACGGCGCTGGCCGTGTTCGCGGGCGGCGCGATGGCGCAGACAGCGCCGAATACAGTTGTGACCAACACAATTGACCTGACCTACAACAGCGGTGCAAATACAGATGCCGTAACGCAGAACGATGCGGCATCGGTTACATTCAATGTTGACCGCAAGGTTGATGTCGTCGTGGCCGCCCTGACCGGCAGCGGCGTCTTCAACGCTGTGCCTGGGCAAGAAGTCACCCTGTCATATCGGGTTCAGAACGAGGGCAACGACACTCAAGGCTTCGTGATCGGCGTTGTTGACGGCGGGAATATCGGTGTCGCAGGTGGGTTAACCTACAGCGAAACGGCGACGACAACCGAGGGCGAATATTACGTCATGATCAGCACGGACGGGACTGTTGCTGGCGGGACGGTTTACAATGTGACCGACGGCCTTAGTGCAGGTGATCTGAACGCCGGCGAGGAGTATTATGTTTTGATCATTGCGAATGTTCCAATCGGCGCCACGGACGGGCAGCTTGATGATTTCATCGTGACCGCGACAGCGACCACCGCTGTCGGCAACACGCCTGTGGTAGAGGATCGTTCGCAAGGCCTGACGGGTGTGAACACGGTTTTTGTAGATGCTGCCTCGGACTCGACGCGCACATCAAGCGAGATCGACCCAGCAACCAACGGCAAGGCCGCTGACGAGACCCGAATCCTGATCACGGCGCCTGTTATTGTAGCAGAAAAGACAGTTGTGGTTCTGGACGAAAACCTGCCGGGCAGTACGTTTGATTGTGCCGCAGGTGGTACCGCAACCGGATCGCCCCTAGCGGCCATCCCGGGAGCCTGTCTCGAATACACAATCGAAATAAGGAATGACAGCACCGAGAATGGGGGAACGGCCGCAGGCACACTCGAGATCACAGATGTTATTCCGGCCAACACGACTTATGCAGGTCACACGCCAAACGACTTCACGATTACGGAGAATGGAACACCTGTGACGTCCATCATCGCAGAGTTGGCCACGCTTGCAGCCGGTGAAACGAAATCCTTCACCATCCGCGTCACCATCGACTGACGCCCCCCGGCGCGCGGCACCTTGTTCGCCGCGCGCCGCCTGTATCCAGCACTGATCGGCCTTGTCCCATGTTTCGTTTGCTTTCAGTTGCCATAGGCGCGCTTGGCGCCGCTACGGTCTCGCTCGGCATGGCCGCGGCGCAGACGCCGATGGGGACGGAGGTGCTGAACACCGCCCATGTCACATGGCAGGCAGGCGGGATCGATCAGGGCGCAGGGCTTGCCCCCGAGGCCAGCTTTACCGTCGCCCGCCCGCCCCGGACCGATGCCGTGCTGACCGCATGGGAGCTGGACAAGGGCCTGACCGATGGCCCGTTCGAGAACATCCTCTTTCCTGCAGGCGATTACTGGCAAAACGCGTTTGATTCACTGCCCGAACCTGTGGACCGCTCGACCCTGACCGGTGATCCCACCCCCATTGACCGCAGCCAGCCCCTGCGCGTGTTCCGCACCGACCGTATCCGGCTGGGTGTGCCGGTCTTCTTCACGCTGGAAGATGCCGGGCTGAACATGGACCCGAATGCGGTCGAAACCGTGGTCGTCACCCTGACCGACGCGGTGACCGGCGACCGCGAAGAGCTACGCTTTTATGAAACCGGCCCCGATACCGGCATCTTCACAGCCTGGATCAACACCACCGATGACACCTCGCCCCGCGGCGACGGGCAGCTTGCGACACAGGCATTTTCGGTCATCACCGCGCAATATGAGGAAACCACCAACACGATCAACAATCTGGAAGTCGATGTCGGCGTTGGCCCGATCGACCCGTTCGGGCTGGTCTTTGACAGCCAGAGTGGCGCGCCACTCAGCGGGATCGAGCTGACGCTGATCGACATGGCCACCGGTGCCCCTGCGACTGTCTTCGGTGATGACATGGTGGCAGATTATCCGGCCACGCTGGTCACGGGCGGGCAGGTCAGCGACAGTTCCGGGCGGGTCTATGACTTTGCCCCTGGTGAATACCGCTTTCCTTACGTCGCGCCGGGGACATATCGCATCGAGATCACGCAGAGCGATTTCGACACGCATGGCGCCCCGTCGCAGGTCAGCGATGCGGATCTGGACCAGCTGGACATAGCGCCTGTCATCGTGGACGGCTCTCGGCTGGAGAGGTTCAATGTGGTGCCCGGCCCGCCCTTGCGCATTGATATTCCGATGGATGCTCTGGCGCTTGCCCAGATCACCCGCACGGCATCCCATGGAGATGCGTCGATTGGTGAATTTTTTGAATATACCGTGACCGTCACCCCCTCTGAATCCGGTGTGCTGACGATTTTCGATACATTGCCGAACGGGGTGGCCTATCTGTCCGGCACGCTGCTGGTCGATGGCCAGCCCGTGACTCCGCAAATTCTGTCGGGTGGGCAACGGCTGCGCTATGATCTGCCTGCCGTGGCTGCGGGGCAGACCATGACCATCACTTATGGCGCGCAGGTGGTGCCACCGGCACAGCCGGGCGACAACCTGCGCTCGGTCAGCGAAATCCGCACGGCCGGCACGCGCTGGATGCGCGACGATCATGTCTTGCGCGTGCGCGATGCGTTCCGGCTGGATCAGGTGGCCATCCTTGGCCAGATCAGCGCAGGCGGCTGTGATGGGCCAAATCCGGGCTATGATCTGTCAGGCATCCGCGTTCTGTTGGAAAACGGCGAATATGCAATCACCGACAGTGACGGGCGCTTCACGTTTCGCGACATCTATCGCCGCCCGCGCGTGGTGCAGATGGATGTGACCACCCTGCCGCCCGGTGCGCGGCCGGTGCTGTGCTATGCCTCGACCCGCAGCGCGGGCAGTGCGATTTCGCAATTCGTGGAATTGCGCCCCGGCATGATGGGACGGGTCGAGTTTTATCTGGAATTCGACGAAGAGGACGAAAGCCTCTTCGAGCCTGAACCACCCGCACAGCCTGAACAATCGGCCCTGCTGCGCTTCGATCAGGACTGGCTTGACCGGAATGCTGCGCGTCATGGCGCGGGCTTTCTGGCCCCGGCGGCGCGCCATCTGCCCCGGTCAGAGGCCATCGATGTGGTCTATCTGCGCCCGGCAGGCAGCCCGTCCGAGCTTCTGGTCAATGACGAAGCCGTGCCGGGCATCCGGCGCGAACCATCGATCCGGTCCTCTGATGGCCGCTGGGAAATGATCCGCTACCGCGCCGTGCGGATCAGCGAGGGGCGCAATGCGCTCTCGCTGCGCATCACCAATGCGGACGGCCAGACGCAGCATGCCAGCACGCGCGAAGTGCTTTACGGGTTGCGGCCCGCGCAGCTGGAACTGGTGCGCGCAGCCAGCACATTGGAGAGCGACGGGCGCAGCGAGCCGCAGGTCACCATGCGCCTGACCGACCCTTCCGGCATCCCGATCCGCCCCGGCACGCAGGTCACTGTCAGCGTGGAACAGCCTTTCGGCTTTGCACCCACAGGGCCGGTGCGGCGCTCTTCCCCGGCATCCGAGCGTGCGCCACAAGCGCGCATCACCGCCACGGTGGAGGATGACGGGATCATCAAAGTGGCGCTTGCCCCGGTGCTCGAAGGGGGCACGGCGCGCATCTCGGTTCCCGCCACAGGGCGCGATCTCAGCCTGCGGGTGCCGATCTCTGCTGCAAATCGCCCCTGGGTGCTGGTGGGCCTGGCCGAAGGCACACTTGCGCATAAACGCGTCCGCGAGCACATGCGCCGCGATGGCGAGATCGGTAATGCGCTCTCTGGCCGTGTGGCGCTCTTTGCCGAAGGGGTGATCAAGGGCGAATGGTTGCTCACGCTGCGCTATGACAGCGCGCAGGATGGCGACGATTTCTACGGCATCGACCCGGATGCCGATTACATCGTCTATGGCGACCGTTCCACACAGGGCAATGCCGCGCAAAGCCGCTTCCCGCTCTATCTGCGGCTGCGCAAGGAAGGGGCGGAATTCCTGATCGGGGATTTCAACACCAATCTGAATGCAGGCGGGATTGCGATCAACCAGCAGGTCACAGGCGCGCGCGCGGTGTTTGAAGATGAGGACTGGCGCGTCATGGCCTTTGCCGCGCAGACATCAAACCGGCTGGTTGAGGATCGCATAGCCCTGAATGGCACGATCGGCCCCTATCAGCTTAGCCGCGCGGATGTGATCCCGCATTCGCAGACGGTGCGGCTGGTCACGGTCTCGCGCTTTGATACCTCCGAGGAGCTGGAAAGCCGCATATTGGTCGCGGGCACGGATTATGTGCTCAGCTACCAGACTGGCCAGATCTTCCTGCGCCGCCCCATCCCGGCCTTCACGCCCGATCTGAACCGCCATGTGCTGGTCATCGATTACGAGGCCGATGCCGATCTGCGCAATGCGCTGATCGCGGGTATCCGCGCCGAGGCCGAATTGTCACCCCGCCTGCGTGCAGGGGCGACTGCCGTCCATGCCCGCCGGGTCGAAGGCCAAAGCCTGAATATCACGCTGATGGGGTTTGATCTCAGCTACAAGGCCACAGATGAGCTGACACTCAGCGCCGAGGTGCTTTATGCGCGGCGCAATTTCGCGGCCCATACCGATACCGGCCTGCGCAGCGAAGTGCGCGCCGAGTTCGAGCGCGAGGGCACGCAGGTTGCGGCCTATCTGCGCCGCCAGCGCGGGCATGTCAGCCTGACGGCATCCGATAGCGCGATTGATACGACTGTGGCGGGGATCAGCCTGCGCCATCAGATCTGGGCCGATCCCGACACCCCATCCGAGGGCTGGTTCATCGAGGGCCGCGCCACAGCGGAAAATGACCGCGTCAATGCCACGCGCAAACGCGATGGCGAAGTGCTCCTGACCCGCGCGCGCGAACGCACCACCCAGTCGCTGGGCTTTCGCGGCATCCATGGCCGCGGTGCCGACCAAACGCGCGATTTGCGACTGGTCTATCGCGGCACGGGCCAGTCCGAGGATGGCCGCCTGACACAAGCGCTTGGCACGGAAGTGTCGCTGCGCCCCGATGGCGCGCGGGCGGGCGACAAGCTGGAACTGAGCTTTGGCTATGCGCTGACCGAACGCTGGGAGGTCTTCGGCACATTCGAGGTCGAAAGCCAGCGCGCCACCGGGATCGAGGCGCGCCGCGCCACATTCGGCGCCGAATTCACCCCGAAAGAGGGGCGCAGCTACCGCACGGCGCTGTCCTGGGCCGGGAATGGCCAGCGGCAGGGGCAGGCGCTGTTTCTGGGCGCGGACCATGATTACACGCTTGATGAGGGGCTGAGCGCCTATCTGGGCGGCGATATCCAGTGGGATCTGGGCGCGGCGGGCGTGCCGATGGGCCAGTCCATCGGCAACCCCTATATTGCGGAAAGCTTCATCGCGCTGCGTGGTGGCCTGCGCTATGAGCAGGACAGCTGGGGCGCGGGGCTGGACAGTGAATGGCGGCGCACCCGCAACGCCCAGACCGCCAATCTGCGCTTTCGCATGGATGGCGAACTCTCCGAGGACTGGAGCGCGGGCGCTGAAGCCTTTCTTGGTCTGACCCGCAACAGTGGCGCAAACTGGCGGCATGATCTGAAACTACTGGCCTCTGCCGCGCATCGGGCTGGCCCGCGCGATCCGATCACGCTGTTGCAGGGCGAATTGCGCCAACGCTCGCAGGGCGGGATCGACAGCACCACGGCGATTGCCTCGGTTTACCGCTCTCAGTACCTGTCAGACACGGAATTTCTGAACCTGCGCTACGGGCTGAAACATGACCGGGCCAAACTGCGCACAGGCACGGTCACGGACTGGATGAACCTTGTGGGCGCGGAATATCGCCGCGACCTGTCCGAGACATTCGACATTGGTCTGCATGGCAGCGTCATGCATGCCGCGCGCACCGGGCGGGTGTCGCATAGCGCGGGTGTGTCACTGGGGCTGACGCCGTTCGAGAATGGCTGGCTGTCGCTGGGCTATAATTTCACGGGCTTCCACGATCCCGATTTCTCGGCGCTTGGTCACACCGACACAGGTCCATTCGTGCAATTTCGCATGAAATTCGATGCTGACAGCCTGCGGGGGATGTTTAAATGAACGCAGTCGGGTCATTCTCAACCGTTGCAGCATTGCTGACCAGTGTCATCCTGCTGCTGCCGCAAAACGCCGCGGCCGATGCTGTTTGTACAGAGGACTTTGCCACTGGCGGTGATGACATATCTCTTATTACAGTTGGCGATAACCAATACTGCGTACACGTATTCACTGAAAGCGGTGATTTCGAGCCGCTAGAACCCTTGCAGGATGTCGATTATCTTATCGTTGGCGGCGGCGGCAGCGGTGGTAGCGCTGGCCCCTTTGGCGGCGGTGGCGGCGGTGGCGCCGGGGGGATGCTGGAAGGGAGCATCAACGCCCTTTCGGATGTTTCTTACGCGATTACCGTTGGGCAGGGTGGTGCTTCCATCTTTGCGAATCACACAGCCGGAAATAGCGGCGAAAACTCAAGCGCTTTTGGCTTCACGGCAATTGGCGGTGGGAGCGGCGGTTCAGGCAACACTGGCGGCGGCAATGGGGGTGGGCCAACCTCAGGTGGGTCAGGCGGGGGCCAAGGCACTATCTCAACCACGGTTGTCCTCGTGGGTGATGTTTCTGGAACGCAGAACCAAGGTAATGATGGCGGCACAGCAAGTCCGCCAAGCGGTGGTGGTGGTGGCGGCGCCGGGGCGCCTGGTGGTTCGCCCCCCAATACTGCCACAGCTGCGAATGGTGGTGATGGCCTGGCCTCTTCCATAACCGGCAACGAAGTTTTCTATGCCGGCGGCGGTGCAGGCTCTGGGCCGACCAGCACCGGGAACAACGCCACAGCGATTAGTCCACCTCGCGGTGACGGGGGGAGCGGCGGCGGCGGCGGTGAGGGTGCGATCGACGGTGTTGACGGTAAAGGCGGCGGTGGTGCCGGGGGGCTGAGTAATGTTGCGCGCTCCGGCGCGGGCGGTTCTGGCATAGTCGTGGTGCGCTACTTGATCAACACGCGACCCACGGCTGATGCGGGTGCAGATGCGACAGCGGTGGCCTTTCAGCCCTTCACGCTGGACGGTAGTGGAACGACCGATCCCGACGGACCGACCGTTGAGGGGAACATTGTCAGCTATCAATGGGCGCAGACTGTGGGCACATCCGTGACCTTGTCCGACGCTTCAGAAATCAGCCCCAGCTTCACGCCCCCACAGCCTGCGAATGGTGCGCCGTCCGAAATCCTTACCTTTGAGCTGACAGTCACGGACGCGTTCGAACTAACCCATACCGATACCGTCACGATCACCCTGCTAGGGGTGGCGGTGCTGGAGGCCTCGAAAACCGTTTCGGTCTTTTCCGAGGATGGCAGCGATTGCGATGATTTCAACGCAACCGCCCCGGCAGAGCCTGCATTGCCTGCCGCGATCCCCGGTGCCTGTATTGAATATGAGATCACGGTCGAAAATACCGGCCCGGTCGCGGCTGAGACCATTACGCTGTCCGATACATTGCCCAACCACCTAACTTTTGTGGCCGCTGAACTGGGCAGCAATTGGGACGGACCACCTACGCTCACCACACCCGGCTGCCCCAGTCCAAGCTGTCAGGTGCTTATCGAGGATGGCGTTCTCAACGCGAACACAACCGCGACGATCACCATCCGCGCCACAATCAACTGACTAGTTCGGCCGGGCTTGCCAAATAGCGCGATCTGATCACCTTGACGACTTCTGGCATTAAAATCAGCATAATTGCTACGCCCGCCACAACACCACCCAACGGCATTATGCTGCGCAAAGCCCGAACGGCAGCTTCGAAGCATCGCCATGCGGCTGGCGGACTTTCTGGAAAGGCCGAGCACCGCGGCAATGACGCGCGACTTTGCAAACTCCGCTCCATGCCAACTGCGGCTGTTGTGGGGTGGGGGGCGGAGGGGAGGCGACTGGCCGCTTTCTCAAGATGCTGCAACTGCATTGCTGCAAGGTCACAGTCGGCTTTCCGCCCTTCGCGTCGATCATGCTGCAACCGCGAAGGATTTTTCCCCTTTGACGAATGTCCGCCAGATCCTGCTCTGCTAATTGTCTCTCAGTCGCACATTGGGAACCTTGTGGTAGGTAGGAGAACGCTCGATTTGAGCAGAACGGCAACCTGAATTCAGTATTTTTCAATTCCGGCCACAGCAGAGCTTGTACTTGCGGCCTGATCCGCATGAGCAAGGATCGTTCCGACCGGGGCGGGGTACTGCCCTGTGCGGCATGCCAGAAAGATTGGCAGCTACCGTGCCAGCCAGTTCAGGGCGCGATTGGTGCAGGATCGATGCGACACAGTTCGGAATCAGGTCGGGTGCCTCAATGTCGATTTCATCTATCTCGTCTTCCGTGAACTTGCTCTTACCGGTGTAAATGTCCTGCAGCGTCCTCAGGAAGATCATCGTGGTTTGAGTTTCTTCATCGGCACTGTCGAACAGGTTTTCCCATGCAGCCGGCCGCAATTCCATCGCGCGTGTGAACCCATCTATCCAAGGCTCCCAGAACGTCTCATCGCTGTTTGGGTCCACCTCGTAGATCGGCTCGATCAAGAGTGAGCGGGTCATGGCTTCCGCCACGGAATTGTGATGCGTCATCACGGCGCCGATCGTTTCTTCCGCTGCCTCTTGATCGGCGAAATGTGCCTCACTGGTTTCGCCCCATACATCTGGGAGCCATTCCGATGGCGGTATCATCTCAGGACAAGCCAGAATGCCGGTAATATAGCCGTCGAGTTCGCTGAGCGTCATGGCCATGTTATCGACCGGCAGCGCATGCAGGAGTTCATTCAAACGATCCAGCCGTTTCTCTTCTTTATTCATGCCACGTCCTTTTGATCTTGCCCTCCTGATACTCAAATTGCGCCAAAAGGTGAAGCCGGGGAGAAGAAGTGATGTGATTGGTTTTGCACGTTTCATCATGCCAGCCACTCGTTCAGCTTCGACCAGCGCTGTCGCCCTGAAACGTTCTTCACGGCGATTGCCACCGCCTTCTTCTGGCCAACGAGGACAACGAGCTTCTTGCCGCGCGTGACGCCGGTGTAGATCAGATTACGCTGCAGCATGGCGTAGTGCTGGGTCATGACAGGGATAACCACCGCAGGATATTCCGATCCCTGGCTCTTGTGGATAGTGGCCGCATAGGCTGGAATCAGCGTGTCGAGTTCGCCAAAGACGAAGGTCACGGTGCGGCCATCGAAATTAACGGCAACCTCACCATCGTCGAAATCGACATCCTCGATCATGCCGATGTCGCCGTTATAGACGTCCTTGTCATAGTCGTTCTCGATCTGCATGACCTTGTCGCCTGGCGCAAATGTCCAGCCGAAGCGCTCTACCTTTTTCTCTCCAGCCGGGTTTAGCGCGGCCTGCAACTCGATGTTGAGCGAGCGCGCCCCGACACCGCCGCGGTTCATGGGGCAGAGGACCTGGATGTCTTTGATCGGATCGAAGCCGAAACGCTGCGGGATGCGCTTGGCCACCAGCTCGACAATGCGCGGCACGGCCTGCTCGGGATCCGCGGCCGGCACGAAATAGAAATCCGCCTCCCCATCGGGCTTGCCAAGATCGGGCAGCTGCCCCGAGTTGATGGCATGCGCCGTGGTGATGATCTTGCTCTGCACCGCCTGCCGGAACACTTCGGTCAGGCGCACCACAGGCACTGCGCCCGAGCCGATAATGTCGGCCAGCGCCTGGCCAGGTCCTACCGAGGGCAACTGGTCGATATCGCCAACGATCAGCAGTGCAGCTGTGCTGGGCACGGCCTTAAGGAGCGACTGCATCAAAAGCACGTCGACCATCGAACTCTCGTCGATGACCAGCAGGTCACAGTCGAGCGGGTTCTCCTCGTTGCGCTTGAAGCCGAAGGCCTTCGGGTCGAATTCGAGAAGCCGGTGGATGGTCTTGGCCTCCATCCCGGTGGCCTCAGTCATACGCTTGGCCGCGCGGCCCGTAGGCGCGCAGAGCAACAGCTTCACGGCCTTGGCTGCGAGGATGCGCAGGATCGAATTCACGATCGTGGTCTTGCCGACACCGGGACCGCCGGTGATCACCATGAGTTTTGAGCGCAGCGCCAGCCGGATCGCCTCGGCTTGGCTGGCAGCAAGGGTGAGGCTGGTCTTCTGCTCGATCCATGGCAGGGCTTTGTCCGCATCGATCTCAGGCCAGGGCAGGGCGCCTGAACGGATGCGCTTCACATGATCGGAAATATTCCGCTCGGCGTGATAAAGCCCGGTTAGGAATATACAGTCGGTCTCGCCCACACGATCGGCTGTCACGGTCTCTTCGGCCAGTTCCTCTTGTAGCGCGCTCTCGATCAAAGGTGCAGGAACTTCGAGAAGTTTGCCTGCCAGCCCGATCAACTCTGCCCGGGGCAGGCCACAATGACCGTCGCCCATGGCTTCACTCAGGGCAAAGGAAATTCCCGCGCGCACGCGGATCATCGCAGTCTTCTCGATGCCCAGCTTCTCGGCGATCAGGTCGGCTGTGCGGAAACCTATCCCCCGGATATCCTTTGCCAGCCGATATGGGTTCTCGCTCATCACCTGCACGGCGTCTGTGCCATAGGTCTTGAAGATCCGCACTGCGCGCGCTGTGCCCACGCCATGCTGATGCAGAAAGACCATGATCTCGCGGATCACCTTCTGATCCGCCCATCCGGCGGTAATCTTGCTCGCACGCATGGGGCCGATGCCCGTGACTTCGCGGAGCCGCTCGGGCATGGCCTCGATGATGTCGAACACATCCTTGCCGAAGGCCTTGACCAGCCGCTTGGCATAGACGGGCCCGATCCCACGGATCATGCCGGAGCCGAGGTATTTCTCGATGCCGTCCACCGTCGAAGGGGCGGAGGTCTTCAGGAAATGCGCCTTGAACTGCAGCCCGTGGGTGCGGTCGTTCAGCCACATGCCAGACGCCGTGATCCATTCGCCCGCCGAGATCATCGCGGCATGGCCCACGGTGGTCACCAGATCCTGGTGCCCCCGCGCCTTCACGCGCAGAACGCAGAACCCGTTCTCGGAATTGTGGAATGTCACCCGCTCCACCAGACCGGCCAGAACTTCCGTGGTGCTCGCCCTATCGTTCACTCAACGACCTTGATCGCCGATTTGCCTTTACGTGCTGTTTCGGCCATGGCCCTATCGAATTCAGAACGAGGTAAGTTGACCAACGCGAAGCGTTTTTTCTGCCAGGGGCGGTCTTCATCTAGCGCCTCGATGACGAGTTCCACGTTATGATCATTGACAAATACTTCGACGGTAATCTGGTCATCCTCAAAATCGACCTCATGGCGACAGCCGTTGTTTCCGCGAATTATCACATGAGCCATTTCACATCTCCCGCCTATACCTGCGCACACGCCGGGTGATGCTAACCTCCTCGACAGTGCGTTCATAGGGGAAAGGTTCTGTCGCAAATTTTCAGTCAGGTTGAGATCAGGCTGGCGCTGGACATAATTATGCTGCGAGCTGGGCGAACTGCTGGAATGCGGTCATGCCGTTGGCGCCGAATTGTCCCTTACGGATCATATGCGCGGTCTCGATTCCTTCAAGCGTAGCAGACGCCGAATGGAATGCCTTGAAGCCGAGCATTCGACCTGTGATGCGCTTGATGAACCGGTGGTCCTGCTCGAGGATATTGTTCAGGTATTTGACCTGCAGGATCTTGATGGTCTGCCCAGTTACTGTGAATTTGAGGGTCACATTCACGGCTTCCAGGCCCGCCAGATTTGCCCCACTTTTGTCGATAACGATGCGGTCGGGGATGCCGTTGTTGCCGATTGCACGCCGGAAGAAGCGCCGCGCCGCCGGCTTGTCACGCCGCTCAGATAACATGAAATCAAGGGTTTGGCCGTTCCGATCCACCGCGCGGTAGTGATACATCCACTTGCCCTTAACCTTGATATAGGTTTCATCCATCCGCCATGAGATGGCCGTCGGGCGCTTTTTCGCCTGAGCTTTTGACGCAATCAATGGGGAGTACTTGACCACCCAACGGTTCAAGGTTGCGTGGTCAACATCGACACCGCGCTCCTGCATTATCTCTTCGAGGTCACGATAGGACACAGGGTAGCGTAGATAGAAAAACACTGCGAACAAGACCACCGATTTCGGGTAATGTGCGCCCTTGAAGTCAATCATCGTTACCGTCCAATTATCACAGTGAAATCAACTCCTACAGCGCAGCATCATGCCGTGCTACCCGCATGAACGAAATATTTGCGACAGAACCCATCGAAAATGGGCCGTGATGTCGCACTTGCACAAGTTGCCATTATACTCAGGGCGACGGCAGAACACCTGCATAGACCGCGAGGCCGGTCACGAAAACGGATGCCACGGTGAAAAGTTGAAAGAGAGCGAAACGTTCCTTCCAACCGGTGCCTTCGCCGGCGCTCTGATTGCCGCGATTCGACCATTTCTGTTTTGACAGGTGAAAGATCATGTAGATCTTCACACCCGCGTTGATGAATTGGTTGAAATACAGGATGAAGGGCCAGGTCAGATCAGGCTTGCGGGCGTAGGTGTAGAGCACGGTTGACAGAACCAGCCGCGACGCCACCAACCAGATCAGAACATTCCAGAAATAAATTGGGTCTATCATCGTGGCAAAGACTGCAAGCAAGGGGCTGACCATCATCGTCCACATGGCGATCCTCTGATCGACGATGCACCACCAGATGAAGAACGGCATCGCACGGGGTCCGAGTGCTATCGCACGCGCGCCATTGCGAAGCATATTGCCCGACCAACGGCGGAAGTTCTGCACCATCCGCTCCATCCCCGACCCCTTGATGACCTCGATCGTGTAGACTGTGGCGTCGGGCACATAGGTCATCTTTGCGCGCTTCGAAAGCAGATGGTACCATGTCGATTTGTCGTCGCCTGACAGAAAGCGGAACCGGCCCCAAAGCCAGTGATCCAGATGGTCGGCCTCGATCGTGCGGATGAATTTCTCGTCAACGATGTAGCGGGCACGAAAGACACTCATGCGGCCCGTCAGGGTCAGCACACGACCGGCAAGGGCATGGCTCTGCATTGCAAGCCGTCGCTGGGCGAAGCGCATTTCCAGCCACGCCCCGATCCAGCGCGGGCCATAGCACATGACTTCTTCATCCGTGGTCAGCGCCTGCAGCTCTGGGTCGGCGCCGAACATTGACAGGGTCTTTTCCATCACATCGCCGCCATAGACGGCGTCGCCGTCCATGAAGATCACCAGATCGTCCGGATCTACCCCTCGCCGCGACATGCCGCGCAGGATCAGGCCGATGGCCATGCGCTTGCCGGGCTGGTTCTGGCGCACGAAGGTCAGGTCCATCAGGCCCGCTGGCAGGTCTGCGCCGTGGGTTTCCACATAGTCGCGTATGACCAGTTCGTCATAGGCCGAGCCCGTCCCGATCCAAAGAGAGGTGGGGATACCTTCGCGGCGCACCTGGCTGAGGATCGAGCCGATGACGGCGCGGGTGATCGCCGGTTCCTCGTAATAGGTTGTCATCTGGATGTGCAGTCGGCGCGGGCGCCAGCCTGACGCCCAGAGCGCCTGCGCCCGGCGCCGCATCGGCGGCCAGGTTATGCGGCGATAGATTTCGGCGCGCACCGCGTGGGTGAACCACCATCCGAAGCGCCAGAATCCCAGCGTGCCAAGGGTGATCGTGATGCTGAGCAAGTCCGGCTTGAAAAACCGGTTGGGCATCAGGACCGCCACCCCGAGGATCAAGCCCCAGAGGGCTGCGTAGTTCACAAGGAAGGCTGGCGTCCATTTGGCCAGCCCGTGCGGCGCGGGGCCGCCAAGTTCGCGCAGCCACGCGGTCAGATGCTTTGCAAAGGCGTAGTCGCCATGTGGGGCGTCCATATCAGCCCCCTGTTCCGAACCAGCGCGCCAGAAGTCCACGTTTCACGACCACCTCCGTCGGCGCATTGAAGCGCAGTCTCGCGCGGGTTTCATCTGCATCCAGCCCTACCGCCTCGATGGTCACAATGAGGCCGAAACGATCCGGCTCGGCGGGGTTCGCACCGGCCTCTACCGTGGTGACGCGACCGGTGATCCGGGTTTCCGGATCGCGTTCTGGCAGCCTGATCTCGGCCCGCATGCCCGGCCTGACCGAACCGCCCCTCCGATCGTCAAGCCACCCCCGAATGACCCTCGGCGCATACGTCTCGTAGATCGCGAGCGTATCACCCATGCGCATATACTGGCCATCTGCCGCTAACCATTCGGCGACAAGACCCCCGGTCGGGGACGTTATCTGCATTGAAGTGCGCTGCTGACGCAGGGTGCGCATCTCCGAGACTGCACGGGCCAGATCGGTCTCGAAGCCGCGCAGTTCCTGTTCCAACCTTGTCCGCTGATCGTTGTAGTCGCCCGGGCGGATCGAAATACCGGCATCGAAACGTGCCATGGCGGCATCGGAGTAAAGCCTTCCGAGCGTCTCGCGAACCGCCTCACGCATGGATAAGTGAAGGGTGAGGCGCTCTCGCCCCTCGGTGATGCGGGCGTCCAGCACGTCAATCCGGGATTGGACATCTTCCAGCGCAGCCTCGACCTCGGGATCCTGCAGGCGGGCCAGTATCGTGCCCTCGGCAACGTGCCTTTGGGCAGAAGCGGCCCTTTGCAGATAGCCTTCGCGAGGGGCGCGCAATTCCTGCCGCTCGGCATAAACCCGTGCATGTGACAGGGGGATGCCCTCGATGCGGGACCAGGCAAACGATCCCAAGAAGCCAACGAGAAGGCAGAAAAGCCCGACATACCAAATGATATTGAACATGACACGCAGCAGCCTGGGTTTGGCCAGCGCCTGGCCCGCGGCCTGTTCCTGCGCCGTCTCGCCCATCGGAATTAAGTCGACAGGGGTGTCCAGTGCGGTGATCATCTCTCCCGTCGTGGCCATCTTTCCGGTGAGGAGGTTCTGATAGAACAGCCCCAATGCCTCGCGTTGGCGGCCGGTGAGGTTCTTGAACAACCACGGGCCGTCATCGTCCACAGCCTCGAGCGCAACTGGGAAACCCACGTCGATGCCCTGAAACGGGATTTCCATCCTGGCACCGGCCAGATCATGTCCGGCAAGGACCGCGTCAGAGATGCCGCCGAGCCACCAGTTGCGCGCCACCAGCCTGGTGCCGTCGGCCAGCGCCAAGATCAGCGGGGCAATGACATGCGGCTCTGTCTCGGGCGCGGGACGCTCATGCGCGATATGAACACCACCAAGCGCATCCGTGGCCGGAACGCTGTCTGGCCCTTTGGCCGCGTCCTGGCCGCCGTTCTGGCGATGCTGCTGGCGTGTCATCGGGCCGTTTCTCCTGATTTTCTCTCACTGAGGTTCTATCAGGTGTCCGATAAACATGCTGCGCCGCAGAGGGATGCGTGCTGGAGGGGAAGGATCAGGCAACCAATCCGAAAGGATAGGTTATACCAATCAGCATTGATCAGAACTCTTGAGCCCAGTCGCGGGTTCCAATGGAGGTGATTGTGTCGGGCATGCTGACCAATTTGTTCCAAGCCTTGCAGCAATGATCTACGATGTCTTCATAGGTTTCGAAGATGAGGTTTGATAGCCAGTTGTCTCGCATGAATTGCCAGATGTTTTCGACTGGATTGAGTTCTGGGCATTTTGCGGGGATCGGGATGATGGTGATGTTGTCCGGAATGACCAGCTTGTCAGTCATGTGCCATGCGGCTTGATCCACGAGCACAGCCCCATGTGCTTTGGGTGCGACAGTTTGGGAGATTTCAGCAAGATGCAGGGCCATCGCTTCGGTATTGCACGCTGGCAGCACAAGACCTGCAGCTTTCCCGAGGGCTGGGCAAATCGCTCCAAAGATGTAGCTTGAACTCGTGCGCTGATCATGTGGGGCGGAAGGTCGCGTACCGCGCTTCGCCCATCGGCGCGTGATCTTGTTTTTCTGGCCGACACGCGCTTCATCTTGGAACCAGACTTCGATCACAGTGCCTTGCAGGAGCCGTGCGCGGAGCTTTGCTACTGCGGCTGCAAACCCTTTTTTTTAAAGTCCTCCAGTGCGGCTGTATCTTGCGCGTGATGGCGCGGGCGTGCTGTGAGTTTGACATAACCAAGCGCCCTGAGTTCCCGGCTTATCGACGTCTCGTGAAGTGAAATCCCAAATGTGTCTGCAATCCATTTCCTCAGATCACTCAGGCGCCAGCGGACGACCCCATGGACCGATAAGGTCGGACCGCTCTCAACAATTGCAGCAAGCGCCCTGCGCTGCTCATCGTTAAGCTTAGACTGCTGACCAGGAGCTTTGCCGTTGATCAAGCCGTCAGGCCCGCGGGCATTAAACCGCTCCACCCAGTCACGGACAATTTGTAGGCCAACACCACCAATCCGAGCAGCATCGCTGCGCCGACCGCCATCATAGATCTCCGCCAGCGCCAAAAGCCTGCGGGCTTGGTTGGCATCCTTTGTCTTTCGCGCAAGTTCTCTCAACTTCATGCCGTCGTAGTCTGTCCGTAACGCGAGCGCTGCGCCCATAGAGAGGCCCTCCCCAGAAAATCTGACGCCATTGAGTCAGATCTTCATAGATTTGGGAATCCCAAAACCCTCAGAAGAGTCAGATTTCGCGAGACTTGGTATTAGCCCTCGATCAGCGCCTTGATTTGCGCGATATGCAGCTTGAGTGCATTGGCATTTCCGCGCCTTTCGACATTGAGGCGGAGCAATGGTTCGGTGTTGGACATGCGCAGGTTCAACCGCCAGTCGGCGAAACTGAGCGATAGCCCGTCAAGCCGATCGACCTCCTCGGCATCAGCGACAAGAGCGTTCTCGACGCGTCGCATCGCGGCTGCGGGGTCTGTAACGCGGAAGTTGATCTCACCCGAGGACGGAAAAGACACGCGCGCTGCTGTCACCAGATCAGCAAGGCTGCGCCCCGTGCGCCCGATCAGTTCGGCGATCATGAGCCAGGGAATCATTCCGCTGTCGCAGGCCATGAAATCGCGAAAGTAGTGATGCGCGCTCATCTCGCCACCATAAACCGCACCAGTATCGCGCAGCGCCTGCTTCAGAAAAGCGTGACCGGTGCGCGACACCTGCGCCTTTCCACCGCTTTGCGAGATCACGTCCAGAGTATTCCAGACCACGCGCGGGTCATGAATGATGGTTGTCCCCGGTTCCTTTGCCAGAAAGATACGCGCCAGAAGGCCAACGACGTATTCCCCTGGCACGAAGTTGCCTTCGTGATCGAACAGAAAGCACCGGTCGAAATCACCATCCCAAGCAACACCGAAATCCGCCTTATGGGCGACCACGGCATTTGCCGTAACTGGCTGGTTCTCTGGCAAAAGAGGGTTGGGTATTCCATTGGGAAACTGGCCGTCGGGCGCATGGTGCAAGCGTATGAAATCGAAAGGTGCGCTGCGCGCGTTCAGGTCTTCGGCGATCGCGTCAAATGTCGGACCTGCCGCACCGTTGCCGGCATTGACCACAATCTTAAGCGGGCGCAGTGCGGCAATATCGACGAAAGACAGAACCCGTTCGACATAGGCGGACCTTGTATCCTTGGCGACGATCACGTGTCCTCCAGAGCGTAGCGTGGCGAAGGCTCCGGTTTCCGCCAGATGCCGGATCGCTCTCATGTCAGTGTCGGGATCCAGCGGTGCAGAGCCGCGCCCGACCATCTTCATGCCATTGTAGTCCATCGGATTGTGAGAGGCGGTGACCTCAATCCCCCCGCATGCATCGAAATGGCTGGTGGCAAAGTACATTTCTTCCGTGCCGCACAGCCCCAGGTCGAGCACTTCCACGCCTGCTTCGAGCAACCCCTCGATCACCGCCGCCTGCAATGCACAGGACGATGCTCGACAATCACGCCCCACAACAACCCGGCGCGCGGCCAGAACCCCGGCAAAGGCCCTCCCGACCCGTCGGGCAATGCCATCGTTCAACTCGTCGCCAAGGCGTCCACGAATGTCGTAAGCTTTGAAGCAATGCATGGGAATAAATGATTGGGGATCATGAAGGGTCATGTCGTTTTTCCGTTGGTATGGTTTTGATAACTCTTGGTGCCGGAAATCGATGCATTGGCACAGACCCGCAGCAGGACGTCGAACCGCCCTGTCGGATTGGTCGAACTATCCGGACGGATGGGCGCTTGTCCCGACGCACCAACGGTCCATCCTGCCGCGCCCTCGCGATGTTGCCGTGTCCCATGCGAGGGTGAGTGCAGATCGACACTCATACCAATCAGCATTGATCAGAACTCTTGAGCCCAGTCGCGGGTTCCAATGGAGGTGATTGTGTCGGGCATGCTGACCAATTTGTTCCAAGCCTTGCAGCAATGATCTACGATGTCTTCATAGGTTTCGAAGATGAGGTTTGATAGCCAGTTGTCTCGCATGAATTGCCAGATGTTTTCGACTGGATTGAGTTCTGGGCATTTTGCGGGGATCGGGATGATGGTGATGTTGTCCGGAATGACCAGCTTGTCAGTCATGTGCCATGCGGCTTGATCCACGAGCACAGCCCCATGTGCTTTGGGTGCGACAGTTTGGGAGATTTCAGCAAGATGCAGGGCCATCGCTTCGGTATTGCACGCTGGCAGCACAAGACCTGCAGCTTTCCCGAGGGCTGGGCAAATCGCTCCAAAGATGTAGCTTGAACTCGTGCGCTGATCATGTGGGGCGGAAGGTCGCGTACCGCGCTTCGCCCATCGGCGCGTGATCTTGTTTTTCTGGCCGACACGCGCTTCATCTTGGAACCAGACTTCGATCACAGTGCCTTGCAGGAGCCGTGCGCGGAGCTTTGCTACTGCGGCTGCAAACCCTTTTTTTTAAAGTCCTCCAGTGCGGCTGTATCTTGCGCGTGATGGCGCGGGCGTGCTGTGAGTTTGACATAACCAAGCGCCCTGAGTTCCCGGCTTATCGACGTCTCGTGAAGTGAAATCCCAAATGTGTCTGCAATCCATTTCCTCAGATCACTCAGGCGCCAGCGGACGACCCCATGGACCGATAAGGTCGGACCGCTCTCAACAATTGCAGCAAGCGCCCTGCGCTGCTCATCGTTAAGCTTAGACTGCTGACCAGGAGCTTTGCCGTTGATCAAGCCGTCAGGCCCGCGGGCATTAAACCGCTCCACCCAGTCACGGACAATTTGTAGGCCAACACCACCAATCCGAGCAGCATCGCTGCGCCGACCGCCATCATAGATCTCCGCCAGCGCCAAAAGCCTGCGGGCTTGGTTGGCATCCTTTGTCTTTCGCGCAAGTTCTCTCAACTTCATGCCGTCGTAGTCTGTCCGTAACGCGAGCGCTGCGCCCATAGAGAGGCCCTCCCCAGAAAATCTGACGCCATTGAGTCAGATCTTCATAGATTTGGGAATCCCAAAACCCTCAGAAGAGTCAGATTTCGCGAGACTTGGTATCAGCCCCGAAAGGCGACAATCATGACCCAGATTACACCAGTGCTTCTGTGCGGCGGATCCGGAACCCGCCTCTGGCCCGTCTCACGCAAGGCCATGCCAAAACAATTCACCCGACTTCTCGGTCAAGACACGCTCTATCAAGCCGCGCTGACGCGCCTGTCAGGACCTGGATGGGAGGCGCCCATGGTCGTAACGTCCGAGGCCTATCTCGGTATGGCGTGCGATCAGGCCGTGGCGGCGGGTGTCGTGCCAGCGGATTTTCTGGTGGAGCCGAGTGCGCGAAACACGGCACCCGCCATTCTTGCCGCAGCGCTGCATTTGGCCGCAACAGACCCTGACGCATTGCTGCTCATCGCACCGTCCGATCATGCGATCCCCGATGCACGCGCCTTTCGTGATGCCGTTATGGTCGGGGCGGGCCCGGCCCGCAACGGACAGATCGTCACCTTCGGCATATGTCCGACGCGTGCGGAAACCGGCTATGGGTGGCTGGAAATGACGGAGGTGCCGGATGATTTCGCACCGCGCCCGATGTCGCTTGCAGGATTTGTTGAAAAGCCCCATGCGGCGCGAGCGGAACAGATGCTGGCCGCTGGCCGTTATCTGTGGAACGCCGGTATTTTCCTCGCGTCAGCCCAAACACTGATCACCGCCTTTGAAACACATGCGCGCGGCCTGATGTTGCCCGTGCGCTGTGCATTGGCTGATGCGACGCATCGGCACGGCATTGTGCGGCTCGCATCCGGCCCTTGGGCGCGGGCAGAGGATATCTCTGTCGATTATGCGGTGATGGAGCGGGCGGATAACCTCTGTGTTGTCCCGTTTTCCGCAGGATGGTCGGATCTGGGTGATTGGAATGCGATTTGGCGTGAAGGCAGCAGCGATGAAAGCGGAGTTATCATCGATGGGGATGTGACAGCCATCGACTGTCACGACAGCCTGCTGCGCAGTGAAGTGAGCGGCCTGGAACTCGTGGGCGTAGGCCTGACCGATATCGTCGCTGTGGCAATGGGCGACACGGTGCTGATCGCGCACCGCGACCGAGCGCAGGATGTGAAGGAGGCAGTCGCACGCCTCAAGGCACGTGAGGCTGCACAGGCCGAGGGGTTTGTCACAGATGCAGATCAATGGTCGCGGACCGAAGCCGAGGGGATGCAGTATGCCAGCCGCTGCGTCCAGATCACGCAGAGCACAGAGAAGACCGTGCCAGCCTCGGCGCCTGAGACGCGCTGGACCGTGCTTGCTGGCCGGGCTTTCGTTTCGTTCCCCAATGAGGTCGTGGCGCTAACGAAAGGCACCAGCGTCTCGCGTCAGCAGGGCGTTGCGGCGCAGATACGCAATCCCGACAATGCGCCGTTGGTTTTGCTGGAGGTGCAAGAACACCGTTTGACACAAAAGGTGGCCGAACATCCGACACCCTTTGCCATCGCTGCCGAGTAGCGGGGGATCAATTTCGCTGAGCACAAACAGGTCTGTGCCATCTTGCCGTGTTGTCCGGACCTATCCTTTAGGATTGGTTTCCTGTCCGGCTGCGCGCTGGTCGTGGCCGGTTGTATTGCTATATTCTGTGAAAAACAGGAGAGGTATATGTTCATCAAGACAGCCCAGTCGCGCGGAGACTCGGCTAAAGACGCCATCGCCGAGATTGCAGACGGTCTGGGCGTGATCAATCGTGGCGCGCCCGACTTTGTAGCGCTGCATTTCGGGGTCGGCACCCCAGCTGACGCCCTGCAGGTAT
Organism: Roseinatronobacter monicus; assembly: GCF_006716865.1. NCBI lineage: Bacteria > Pseudomonadati > Pseudomonadota > Alphaproteobacteria > Rhodobacterales > Paracoccaceae > Roseinatronobacter > Roseinatronobacter monicus. Next base: position 218,363 of record NZ_VFPT01000004.1, read on the forward strand.
TGGCCAAGGCGCGCCTTGGTTGTGACGCGCTGCATGGTGGATCATCTTGCCTCGGGATCATGACGCAGGACGGTTTGAACATCGACAGTGGCGGCGGTGTCGCCGGGCTGGCTGTCTGGGATGCCGATGGCAGCTATGGTACGGGCTCAGCCGATTTGGGTGAGGATGCCCGTGCGGCTGCAACCCGCGCGACCCAGGCCGCGCTGGCCTCTGCCGACCGGCTTGGCGAGGTGCCAGAGATGGTCTGGCTGACGGTCGCGCCTGGCCGCGAGGAACAGGTGTTGGAAGGCGTGCGCGCTGTGGTCGGGCTGGACACGCTCATTGTCGGCGGAAGTGCAGCCGATAATGACGTGAGCGGTGCCTGGGCCCAATTCGGGCCCGAAGGCGTTCATGGTGATGGCGTCGTGGTGTCGGTCCTGTTCCCGTCTCGTCCGATCACCTCATTTTATCAAAGTGGTTATGCCCCTACCGGCAAGAGCGGTCTCGTCACCGCCATCAAAGGCCGCCGGTTGATCGAGATCGACGGCGCGCCCGCGTCCGCCGTTTATCACCGCTGGACCGATGGTGCCGTCCCGATGGTCACCGACGCGCCGGTCTCGATCCTGTCGGATGCAACACTCTGGCCGCTTGGGCGGGTCACCCGTGAGGTGGCCGGGGTGCCGTTTCACCTGCTGGCCCATCCTGCGGTGGCAAACCCGGACGGATCGCTCGACCTTTTCGCGGATTTGAGCGAGGGAGATCGGATCTGGCAGATGCAGGGCACGTCCGACAGTTTGGTCGCACGCGCTGGCCGGATCGCGGGGCAGGCCCGCAACAATGCCCGAACGGATATTTCAGGCGCTTTTGTCGTCTATTGCGGCGGTTGCATGCTGGCAGTGAAGAACCGGATGGAGGACGTTTGTGCAGGCGTGAACACTGCACTTGGCGATGCGCCATGGATCGGGGTATTCACATTCGGAGAGCAGGGTGTCCCAACGGGCGGCGTGGCGGAACACGGCAACCTTATGATCTCCTGCACAGTCATCGCGAGGTAGGGTATGAAAGGCATCATGTTCACCGAACTTCTGGCCATGGCCGAGGACAGCTTTGGTGAAGAGGCAGTTGATCGCGTTATTGAGGCGCTAGATCTGCCGTCGGGCGGAGCCTATACATCGGTCGGCAACTATCCCTGCGAAGAGTTGTTTAACCTGATTGGTGGCTTTTCTGCGAATAGCGGACTGTCTGCGGCTGCTTTGCAGCGGCTGTTTGGTCATTGGATGATGCAAAGCTTCGCCCGCCACTATCCGCAGTTCTTCGAAGGTCGAGAGGGCAGTCTGGACATGCTCGAGGCAATAGAAGACGACATCCATGTCGAGGTGCGAAAGCTTTATCCCGATGCCGATCTGCCGACGTTTAACACGCGGCGTGATGGTCCTGGTAGACTTGACATGACCTATCGCTCACCGCGTGCCTTGGCCGAGTTCTGTCATGGGTTGATAGAATCCTGCACCGATCACTTCGGCGAATCCGCCTGCGTTTCCCGGCGCGACCGGTCAGAGGACGGGCGCACAGTGGCGACCTTTCGCATCCACATTCGTCGCGATGCATGACGGAAGATGGGCCAAAAGCAGTGGTTTCGCGCGCGCGGTTTGATCGCGAACGTCGCGCCCGGCAAGAGGCCGAAAGCCTGCTCGAAGACAAGGCAAGGGAACTCTACACCGCCAACAGGCGGTTGATGCGCGAGAGCGAAGCGGTTCGCGCCGCCCTTGCGGAAACCGAAGAACTTAGGGCAAGGGAAGCTGCCGCCCTGCGGCAACAGTCCATCCTGTCAGAGGCTATGGCGGTGTTTTCGGGCAAAACAAGCGCGGCAGAAGCGTTACAGGATTTTTTGAATACCTTGCAACGTGCCTTTGGCGTTTTTGATGCCTGTTACTTGCAGGCTTCGGGGTCGGAGGTGCGCATCACGGCCTCGGCGCGACCTGAACATATCGGTCTGGGGCTGCCGGTCCCCAACAGTCTGATTGTGCGACCGCGGCGCCTAAGCACGCTTCAATTGATCGCCCCGGGCAAGGTGTTTCCCGGCCGCATCACGGACTACGCCTCGACGATTATTGTGCCTCTTAATATCTCAGGCGAGGCCGCTGGAGCGCTTTTGCTGGGGTGTCTCCAAACGGGGAGCTTCACGGCCACAGACCTGCGGCTGCTGAAGCGGCTGGCCGGGCTTGCTGCGCAATCCCTCACCGCTCTCCGCGATACCCGGCGCAACGCTCTTCTGGTGTCCTTGATCGAGGGGCAGAGGTGGTCCTGGTTTTTCGACCAGTTTTATGCCGCGCAGCGCTCTGGCATGGGTTTCCTATCACGCGGCAAGTTTCATGTTTGGTTTGCGATTATCATAAACTTCGTCCGGGGTCATCAGGCCGTGGGATGAATGCGGGCGTTCTTCATTGTAATAAGCGATCCAGGTGCCGATCCCCTGGCGCGCCTCCCGGCCAGTTTCGAAGGTGTTCAAGAAGACGCATTCGTATTTCAAGGACCGCCACAGTCGTTCGATCATGCGGTTGTCGATCCAGCGGCCGCGCCCATCCATCGAAATCTTCACCTTTGCGTCTTTCAAAACGTCGGTGAAATCGGTGCTGGTGAACTGGCTGCCCTGGTCCGAATTGAAAATTTCGGGCGGGCCATAGGTGGCCAGTGCCTCCTTCAAGGCCTCGACGCAGAACCCGGCATCCATAGTATTGGACAGCCGCCAGCTCAGCACCTTGCGGCGGCCTTGTTGCACGGACCTACGATGGTTTGAGTTTGCCCTTACCCGCTCATTTGGTCAAGCGACGACTTCGAACTTGGCACGGCCAAGTTCGGTCATCTTGTTCAGAATGTGGGTGCCGATCTTGGCTTCTGTTTTCTGGTTGGGAAAGCTGCGCGCTTTCAGCTTGGGGCCGATGACCATCTTCCAGCGACCCATTTGTGTTTCACCGCGGCTGCGCTGATTGTATCCGCTGCTCACCTGCCAGGCCATACGCCCGCCTGTGCGTATTGCGGCAATGCGCTGGTCGCGCAGCGTTGGATTGCCCACAGCCTCGGCGCTGAGAACTGCAGTCTTGGGAGGCGGAATAGTGATCTCGACATCAACCCCAAACAGCTTCACGAGCAAGTCGCTGGTCGGGTCGCCGTCATAGGCGCCGTCGGCGATGAAGCGTGTCACGTCCCCGTCAATCTGATCCAGAAGCTCTGGCAAGGCGGTCGGATCACCCACATCATCGGTGGTCAGTTCAGAGCAGGCAATTTCGCCGGTGACAAGGTCCAGCCCAAGATGCAGCTTGCGCCAGGATTTGCGTTTGGCCTTTGTTTTGTGCTTGTTTTCCAGCCACTCGCCTTCGCCAAATATCTTCAGGCCCGTGCTATCTACGACAAGATGAATCGGGCCATCCGTCGACGCGCGCGCTTTCATCGGCAAGATCAAACCGGCCCCGCGACGTGACAGGGTCGAGTAGTCGGGCACCAGCAAATCCAGCCCCATGAGCTTCACAAGGCTGCCTACAAACCCTTCGGTCTGGCGCAGCGGCTGGTTGTAAACGATGCCAAGTGTCAGGCAGGTCACAATAGACAGGTCAGAATAAACTGGCTGGCCACCCCGTGTCTTGCGGCGCTCTGCACGCCATGCAGCTTCAACCTCGGGGCTTAGCCAAATTGTTACATCGCCCCGCCGACGCAGGCTTTCGTTATAGCCAGCCCAGTTCGTAATGCGGTACCGCTTCTTCTCGAACTTGTGCCGGCGGCCGTCATTGAATTTATGCGGCATCAACGCTATCCAATCGATCAGGGAAACGGCCTCCTAACAGAAACCGTAGGATCCATGCAACAACGCCGGTCGTGTGGCTTTTCGGAAGATCTCGCCGCGATACCGCCTCTGATAGGCAGCAATCAAGAGCGACCATTCTACCGGGCGCTGCATCGCGCACAGATCTTTCGCAGCTGATGCAAGACTGTCGCAGAGGCGAAAAGTGACTTACGAATTTACCTCATTTTATATAGTATTTCACGCAAGCGGCCGATCTCCATGCCATTCTCGAGCGGCGGCAGTCGGCCCACAGCTGCCTTTCGGCATGTAGTACGTCATTTTTCCAAAGCTGCCGCTCAGGCAAAGTGCAGCATAGAATTGCACATAGTCAGGTCATGCGTAGCTAAAGCTGCCTCTGCGGCGCAGTTTTACGACCGATCAGCCTGAAGTGGAGCGCGCGCTGGTTTGCTAGCTTTACGAATGTTAAACAACAAAAGCCCCAAAAAGACCGCGAAGGCTGTCCATTGGAACATGGGGTCAAGATCGGGCCAGATCAGCGCCCCACAAAGTCCGGCCAGCAAGATGCGTTGCATCACACCAACCGCGTTTTCCATATGCCCCTCAAAGGCTGCCGCAATACAATAAAGTGCTGCCAACGTGAGGACAGTGACTTGTAGTTTTTCGAATAGCGACCCGGTCAGAAGCGGCGTGAAGGCAAACATCAGCGGTACGATATACAGGGCCTTGGCCATTTTCCATGCGGTTACGCCGGTAGCCATCGGGCGGCTCCCGGCGATCGCGGCGGCGGCAAAGGCCGTCAGGCAGACCGGCGGCGTGACAGAGCTGTCTTGACTGAGCCAGTAGATGATCATGTGCGCAGTTAGAAGGGCGGCTATGACCAGGTCGCGGCTGAGTATGCTTTCAACAATGGTCCGCCGCATCTCTAGCGGTGCGGCTTCAAAAACTATCTCGGCCTGACTACGAGCCATGGGCAGACCGATTTCAGCAGCATATTGCGGCGCACCCATCGCGAGGATGGCCTGCATATTCTCGGGGACAGCACCTGCAGCGATGGCATTTATAACCTCGATGCGGGTAATCATATCGGCAAGCGCAGGCGCAGATAGTGTGGCGACGACGATATATGCCGCGGTCACAGGCAAGCCCATCCCCAGCACCAGCGAGGCCAGCGCGATCAAGCCGATTGCGATCAGGACGGAATTATTCGCCCACGCGCCGATCATCAGTGAAAAGGTATTACCTACACCGCTGATGGTGACAGCGGCGATAACCACTCCGATGGCAACAAGCAAGACGGCGGTCAGCACCATGTTACGTGTGCCCAGTGCAAGGCTCTCCAGTATTGCCATGGGGCCCATGGGGCGAGGTGTGACCCATGAGAAGACGACTACGGACACGATCGCGAACCCAGCCGCATAGGACGGGGTAAATCCCCAGATCATAAGGCTCACAAGCACCCCAAGCGGACCGAAAAAGGCGATTCCGTTCTCGCGCAACACCTGTCCTAGTGACTTCTCGGGGCCAGGATCGGGCGCAAGCTCAAGCCGTTTTGCGGTGATCCGCACATAGAATGCGATGGACATAAAATAAATCAGCGCGGGCAATACCGATACCGCTGCGATTGTTAGGTAGGACACGCCAGTGAAGCTTGCCATGACAAAGGCACCAGCTCCCATAATGGGTGGCATGATCTGTCCGC